>DATGCC010000208.1:0-3074 GCA_035312345.1 Rhodothermales bacterium | reverse complement strand
AGCATACATGGCAAGTTGCTGCTGGGGTAGATTGAGATCGTCGGGGTTTTTAAGCTGAAACGTGAAAGGAAAGGCGACGAGCAAGACGGGCAAGTCGTGCGCTTCGCAGAAAGCCTCCAATTCATCAAGCGTAGAAAAGGTATCTTGCCATGCTTGACGTATCTCGGAGGCGTTGGCTTCGTGGATGAGCCGCTTCACGTCGTCCACTTGTTTAGCTGAAAGGTCGATATGCCCGATGCGAAGACGGCGACCAATGACCTGCGCAGCCCACACCAGCGCGCTACGCCGTGACCACCGTGCGATCCAGGAGGCCGCTGCTAATGAGCGCAACTTATCCTCCTGCCAGAAGCTATAGTCCAGCTTTTCCGCCACATCGTTCAGGACAAAGCCGAGCACCACGAGATCTGGTTCATACCGTAAGCCGTCGCGTTTCAACAGCAGCAACTCCTGCCAGGTCATGTAGGCTGGAACGCCGAAGTTGAGGGTTTCGACAGGGTGATCCAGCATGGGGGAGAGATAGAGACCTGTACGGTACGGAAAGAGCACAGAGTCTTCCGCCACCGCATGGCCGAAGGTAACGGAGTCGCCCAGAAAGAGAATGCGGAATGTGCTGTCCGGCTTGTGAAAAGGAAGCAGTGCTCCGCGCCATCCCAGTTCATTGATGGTTACAGGCGTATCGGCAAAGAAAGCCTGTATTCCCGGACGGAGCCGCCAGCCTAGCTCCTCGTCCGGCACGAAGATCGTCGCCTTGCTCGTTTTTCGCATCATCGGCCGCATTGCCACTTCGGCAGCCACGAAAGGCAGCAGGGCTCCGATCACCAGCAAGCCGTTCATTACGGTGTTGTTGTCGAAAAAGCGACGTCCTGCATTGGTTTTCCAGGCAAGGCCAAAAAGTCCTAGAAAGAGAATAGCACTGCCGAGAAAGAAAACCTGTGCCCGGTGCAGCGACTGAATCATGGTTTCGCTGAGGGGTGGAGATGGATCGATCAGCGATACCAGCGCAGGCAGGCAAAGCACGGCAAAGAAAAGGCTCATGATACTGAGGAAGAGCACTACAAAAGTGCCCATCCCTGAATCTACTCGCTGTGGCATACGATCTTCCTTTAGAGAACCCGCCATCGGTAAACAGGCCTGCCTCCCAACGCTAATGGATGGTACCTCAATGCGGTACGTCCTATCTTGGGTGGGTAATAGTTTGTGTAATTCAACCTATTCGGCAAACCACGAGGTAAGATATGGACGAAGACATTATCGTTCCCCTGATCGTGTTCACTTTCATCTTTGCGATGGTCGCGCTGATCATGGCACAGTCTCGGTGGAAAGCACGGCATAAGTTGGAGGCAGAAGGGCGGGAGGGGGCCAGCCTCGGGACGGGAGAGCTTAAAGCGTTGATGCGGGAAGCCGTAGAAGAAGCCAACGAACCACTGCTGGCACGTATCGAGCACCTAGAACAGGAGTTGGCCCAGACAACGCGCCAGTTGCCACTTGCCGAAAAGCGACTGGATGAGATGATGGAAGCGTCAACTCCCGCTCCAGTAGAACGGCGCAGCGTAACCTGATGCGTGGGGTTGCGTACGTAGCGGTGTGCCATCCACGGTGGTCTTCCATCGTGCCATCACCCACTCAACGGAGTCATCCCATGCCCGAAGAACCGTTTATTGTCCTCGCGCTCGCCATCGTTGCCGGGACGTTCTTTGCTGTCGTCAAAGCTGTGCTGGGTTATCTGAGCAGCAAGCACCAGGTGCCGTCTGGCAAATTAGGGGCCGGCTCTAGCCTGACGACAAGCGAACTGGAGTCCATGATTCGTCGCGCCGTTGATGAGGCCAACGCGCCAATGCGTCGCCGTCTCGAAGTGCTCGAAGCCATTGTGACCGATCCCGAGGAACGTGCCCAGTTGTCGCCCCGGCAGGCCGGTTTGCTTGATGAATTAGAGGAATTGGATGCCGCCGATCCGGTAGTAGCAAAGCGTCGGGTCATGGGATAAATGAGGTGCTGCTATGGAACACGAAATATTCGTTATCATCCTCACGGCGATCATTGCGGGCGCGATCATGATTACGACCATCGCCAAGTCGATCATTGGAGCCGTAAAGAAAAAGTCGGCTGCGGAAAACAGCCCGAGCCTGACGACGAGTGAGTTAGAGCGCATGCTGCGCGAGGTTGTCGGGGAAGCCACGGCTCCGCTGCAAGCCAAGATTGAATCGTTGGAAGCCCGCCTGGATGCTCCACGGCTCAACGCAGCATCTAGTAAAGACGATCTGCCCGACCTGGAGGACGAAGAAGCCGTACTCGTTCGCCGCACCCGGCAGCAGATCTAGTTTTTTCGCTGAACCTTACCCCCCGGTTTATGCTTATTCGTACCATTCTTCTGTCATTTACCCGTCCTGTTTCTCGCCTGCTGTTGCGGGCCGTGCCCATCGACGATTCCTGGAAGCGATATCCTTCAGCGGTGCCGCTGGGCGTGTATGGCGTCGGTGCCCGGCAGGCGTTCACGTGGTATTTTCAAGGCGAAAGTACCGTCGAGGTCACGTCGATTGAGGAGATACAGGACTGGCTGCTGGGCTGCGCCTACGCCCGCGACCCTGACCTTTTTCAGGAAGACGACTTCTGGCAACATCCCTGCACGTTTGAGGAACTGCGGCAGGGCGACTGCGAGGACTTCAGCCTGTGGGCCTGGCGTAAGCTGATCCGCTTGGGCTATGACGCTGAGTTTGTAGCCGGGCGCTGCCGCGAACCCGGTTGTACAGCGGCGGGGCATACCTGGGTGCTGCTGCGTAAAGGCGGCATAGAATATGTTTTTGATCCCGTCATGCGCGACCGTGAAGAGATGATCCGTCCGCTTTCCGCCGTTCGCCACGAATATATTCCTGAAGTATCTGTGGATCGTGCTTTTCGGCGCTATGTCTACACGGGCTACTTTCTGCGGCGGCGTGGGCAAGAACCCCGCATGGACATCCGCCACGCCCCGACGACGGCCAATGCGTGAGCCACTTAGGGAGCATTATCACTGATCTCGAAGGGCGCGCCGCCACATCTCAAAGGCCAGCCACCAATCAACCGTAGCTGCGTACTCA
>DATGCC010000207.1:0-2831 GCA_035312345.1 Rhodothermales bacterium | reverse complement strand
ACATCAATGCGGCCATCGAGCAATTCGATGACACGGTCGCCGTAGTCAGCGTATTTCTCGGAGTGCGTCACCTGCACAATGGTCACGCCTTCCTCCTTGTTGAGCTTCTGCAACGTCTCCATAATCATGTCGCCCTGACCGGAGTGCAGGTTGCCCGTCGGCTCGTCGGCCAGGATGAGACGCGGCTGGATGATAAGCGCCCGCGCCACGCCTACGAGTTGCTGCTGTCCTCCCGAAAGCTGGCTCGGAAACAGGTCTTTCTTGGCAACCATGTTAAAACGGTCTAGCATCGTCGCCACGAGGCTTTTGCGCTCAGAGCCTTTGATTTTTTTGTAGAGCAGCGGCGTCTCCAGGTTTTCGTAGACGGTCAGGTCGTCAATGAGGTGGTACGCCTGGAAGACAAAGCCAATGTATTCGCGGTGGAGATCCGTACGGCGGCGGTCACTGAGCTTGTGGACCGGCTCGTCCATGAAATAATACTCGCCACTCGACGGTTCATCGAGCATCCCCATGATGTGCAACAGCGTCGACTTGCCAGACCCCGATGGCCCCATGATCGACAGAAACTCGCCCTGCTGTACATCCAGGCTCACGCGCCGCAGCACGAATGTCTGGTTGAATCCGTGGGAGTACGACTTGGTGATATTGCGCAGGCTGATAATAGACATGGTGTGGGTATCGGAGTGTAGGTGGTCGTGAATGGGGATGGTGAGACGGTTGTATGGGAAGGCACGTTGTATTTACAGCGCTATACATCCATACACACCCTCAGTCGGCTTCGGAAAAGAAAACCAAAAGTTGCAGATCCTCCGTAATATCGTGAAAACGGTGGGTTGCGTGCGCCGCTACGAAGATGACCGATCCAGGCTCGACATCGAATTCCTCGTCGTCGATGGTAATAGCAGCACGCCCGCTGACGACGTAATAGACTTCATCCTTGTCGTGCGGCTGTTGTTCATCGGTGCCACCTGCCGGAAGCGTGTAAACCCCGGTGCGTAGCGTTGGCTCGTTGAGGAACGGCAAGTAGTTGCGCCCGGATCCCTCCAGTTGCGCCACCAGATCCGCCCACTGGAAAACCTGACCGGGTGATCCCGGTGGCTCCGGCGCTGATTCGGCCTGGGTGACTACGGGTACCACGTTCGCCGCCACCAGCGGTTCGTTTCGCTGGTTGTCTAGCAGCCATGCTCCGGCGAGGGCCGCCAGCAAAAGCCAGGGTAAGAGGTCCTTTATCATAGCTCTCAGCTAGTAGCTTTCAATTAGAAGAAGCGGCCTGTTTTCAGAAGCTGATAGCTGATAGCTGACCGCTGAATGCTCATTCATACCGCAGACTGTCCACCGGATTTGCTACAGCGGCACGGATGGCCTGATAACTCACCGTCAACAGTGCGATGGCCAGCGCCAGCAGACCCGCACCGATAAAGGTCATCGGATTCATGCCCACGCGGTAGGCGAAGTCTTCCAGCCACCAGTTCATGGCGAAATAGGCCACCGGTGCCGCGATGAGAAACGCCAGCACGACGAGCTTCAGAAAGTCTTTGGAGAGCAACCCGATGAGGCTCCCTACCGAAGCGCCCAGCACTTTTCGGACACCAATTTCTTTGGTGCGCTGCGCCGCCATAAACGCCGCGAGGCCGAACAGCCCCAGGCACCCGATGAGAATAGCAAGGCCCGCGAAAACACCGAACACTTTCGCCAGCCGGTCCTCGGCCCGGTACTGCGCGGCCAGATCGTCGGCGAGGAACGCGTACTCGAAGGGCAAGTCAGAGAACTGCTTCCAGGTGCGCTGGAGCGCAGCAAGGGTACCGGGCACATCATCCGGGGCCATGCGAGCGGCGATGTAGCGCGGCGTCCGCCGCGGCCCAAACAGCGCCAGCGAGTAGATCTCCGCATGCAGCGAGCGATAGTGGAAATCCTTTGCCACGCCGATGATTTCGAACTCTCGACTCCCCTGTGCCAAGCGCTGCCCGATAGCTTCCTCCGGCGACCATCCAAAATCCCGAACGGCGGCCTCGTTGAGCATCACCGCTGAGGAATCGGTAGCAAACTCGCGCGAAAGACTACGCCCGGCAACCATCTCAATGCCGAGGGTTTCGATGTAGTCAAAGTCAACGAACGAGTAGTCCATGTTCTGCGCTTCCGTCTCGGGACCCACGGGCTGCCACATCGAATTGATGAAGAACGTGCCCGGCATCGAAAAACCTGACGTAACCAACTCCACGCCCGGCACCTTCGCTAGCTGTTGTTTGAACACCTCCCGCTGGCTACCCAGAAAGTTGGCCTGCTCAATCAGCACGACGTTATCCGCTGTAAAACCCAGCCCAGAGCTTTTCATAAACCGAAGCTGATGCTGCACCACACCTGTGCCTACAAGCAAGGCAATGGAGATGGCGAACTGGAAGACCACCAGTCCCTTACGCAACCGGTCGCCTCCGCCAGGACGAGTCGCGCCTTTGAGCACCCGTGAGGGCTGAAAACCACTCAGCACGAGCGCCGGATAGGCCCCCGCCACCAACCCCACCAGCAATGCCAACCCCACGAGGACGAGCACTTGCGGGCCATTGTACAGCGTGCTAAACGCGAGCGATTTGTCGGCTATGTTGTTGAGGAACGGCAGGGCGAGTTGGCACAATACCAGCGCCAGCACCAGCGCCAGGACCGTCATCAAGACCGACTCGCCGAGGAACTGCGCCGTCAGTTGCACGCGCCGGGCCCCGAGCGTTTTGCGCATACCCACCTCGCGGGCCCGCTCTGCCGAGCGGGCCGTGGCGAGGTTCATAAAGTTGATGCACGCCAGCAACACAATGAACGCCGCCAGCGCGGTGAACAGGTAC
>DATGCC010000206.1:0-5068 GCA_035312345.1 Rhodothermales bacterium | reverse complement strand
TCTCGCCACGGGACGGCATGACCGGCGCTACGCCTTCGGCCTTTGCGGTTCACGTCGCTGACCGTGACAGCATCGCCGAGATCGCGAGCCAGTTGCTGGCTGCTTCAGTGGATGTGCTCATCGGCGGGAATGATCAGGCTTTCCGGCCACGTACGGCTGGTGGCACCCGCAGGGATGGTCGGAATCTGATGAAGGAAGCCCAGGAGCAAGGCTACCATATCGCACACCAAACCGAAGAACTGGCCGATGTGCCAGCAACGCCGTTCTTGGCTTCATTGAAGCGGGCGTGCCTTCGGATACCGCCATCGTTGCCTCTACCCGTTGCGCTACGTTTGCTGGCCGACGACCCTGAAGGCTTTCTATTCGTCGTCGAGAGTGAAGCACCCGACATCGGCGGGCATGCTAACAACGATACGCTTGTGGTGGATGGTACGTATCAGTTTGACCAAGCTGTGCGGCTCACGCTCGACTTTGCTGCGAGGGAAAAAGATACGTTGGTGCTGGTCACCGCCGATCACGAAACCGGCGATTTGAGCCTGCAATGTCCTGATTCTACGGCCAGTTACCCGGTAGATGCTCACCTGGGGGCACCACCTCGCACACGGCCATTCCCGTTCCTTTGTTTGCTTACGGTCCGCACGCTGCCCGCTTCTCTGGCTCGTTCGATAATACCAATGTGGCGATTCGCCTCGCTGAGATCCTCTCGTTGCCGAACTTCCCCCGGGTGCTTCCCGCCAAATAACCTTTCCCATTTTTACCTTGCTGATTTCCATGAACCGTCTACCTCTCAATCCCCTTTTGTTTTTCGCCACACTCAGCCTGATGCTGCTCGGCTGTGCTGACGCTGATGCGCCTCCCAGCGAAGCACATGCTGGCGAAGTGCGATTGAACGACATCCAGATCGTCGGCAGCCACAATAGCTACAAACGGCCCATCGACCCGGCGTTGCTGAAGATGATGCAGCAGGAGGATCCTGAGCAAGCCGTGGCGCTGGATTATGCGCACCTGCCGCTCCACGAGCAACTAGATCTGGGCATGCGGAATTTGGAACTCGACGTTTACTATGACCCTGAAGGCGGGCGCTATGCCACACCTGCCGGGTTATCAATGGTTGAGGCGACGGCCTACGACCCCGACGGCAAGATGACCAGTCCTGGTTTTAAGGTACTCCATGTGCAAGACGTAGATTTCCGGAGTTCGTGCTTGCTGTTCGTTGAATGTCTGCAAGAGATTGAGTCGTGGTCGGCAGCCCATCCGGCGCATGTACCCATCATCATCACGCTCAACGCCAAAGATGAAGCCTTCGACCGACCTGACTATGTAAAACCGCTACCCTTCGATTCGGCGGCGTTTGCCGCACTGGATGCCGAGATTCGCTCGGTGATTTCGGACGTCGACCTGCTCACGCCGGATGATGTGCGAGGCACGCATCCCACCCTCGAAGCCGCCGTGCTGGATGAGCAGTGGCCCACGCTAGAGGCAAGCCGGGGACAGATCGTCTTTGTACTGGATCAGGGCGGGGCCAAACTGGAAGCCTACCGGGCCGGGCATCCGTCGCTGCAAGGCCGCGCCATGTTTGCCAATGCACCCGAAGGCACACCCGAAGCCGCCATCCGTATCGTCAACGATCCGCTGGGCGATTTTGACTATATCCAGCAGCTTGTCCGTGACGGCTACCTCGTCCGCACCCGCGCCGATGCCAACACCCACGAGGCCCGCACCGGCAACACTGCTCGCCGCGACTCGGCCTTTGCCAGTGGGGCGCAGGTCATCACTACCGATTACTATGTGCCGGACACGACGCTTGGAACAGATTATCAGGTGCAATTGCCCGGCGACGGTGTGGCCCGCTGCAATCCGGTGCAGGAAACCGCCTCTTGCACATCAGAGAGCCTGGAAAAGCCTCAGAATCAGTAACGGAATGGTCTCTTCTGGGCATCAAAAACACACATTCCCATCTCTTCACGGTTAGAACTCACCTTTTAGGGTCGATACCCGGTTATACAGCGCAAGCCTCCCTGTAACCGCATATTTGTATCATGCCCGACGCTACTTCTTCATCTCCTTGGCAGGACCGCCTGGCCTCGTGGGGGCAGCGCGTACGTAATTATCCGGGTGCGGTGCGCGAGGGGCTGGGCGACAACCTCCACAGCAGCGATACCTGGGTACGGTGGGGGACCATCGGCGTGCTGGTGCTGGCCGGGCTGATGGCGCTGGTGCTGGTAGGCTGGACGGTGTTGCTGGTGCGGACGCCGGGCACACAAAGCATCCAGAAGACGCAGCTTGAACAGGCGACCATCGCCTACACCGCCGACGGCGAAGAAATCACGCGCTATCAGGTCAAAAATCGCGAATGGGTTCCGCTCGACTCTATCTCGTCCAACATCACCGAGGCGTTGCTAGCGACGGAAGATCACCGGTTCTACAAGCACAATGGCGTTGATGTGCGCCGCGTGTTTGGCTCTGCTTGGCAGACCTTGCGTGGCAACCGGCAGGGCGGCTCGACGGTGTCGATGCAGTTCGCCCGCAACGCCTATCCCACCATCCGCGACGACTTTATTCTACTGCGCAAGGTGAAGGAATGGCTGACGGCGATCCACATGGAGGACCGGTATGAGAAGGACGAGATTCTGGAGATGTACCTCAACACGGTGCCGTTCGTCTACAATGCTTTCGGCATCGAGGCGGCGGCGCAGACATATTTCCAGCAATCGGCGCGGGATCTGGGGCTGCTGGAGAGTGCTACGCTCATCGGGATGTTGAAAGGGACGGTCTATTATAACCCGGTGCGCCATCCTGAGCGCTCGCGCGAACGGCGCAATCTGGTCTTGTCGCAGATGGTCAAGTATGGCTATCTGGACCCCGCGGCCTACGACACGCTCCGTACCAAAGAGACGCCCCTCAACTTTAAAAAACCCTCGCGGGCAGATAACATGGCCCCGCATTTTGCCGAATACGTCCGGCAGTGGCTCGATGAATGGGCCGAGGAAAACGGCTACAACCTCTACACCGACGGCCTGAAGGTCTATACTACGCTGGACTCACGCCTGCAAACAGTGGCGCAGAACGTTGCCAGAAAGGTGGGCGGAGATTTGCAGGCGGTGGCCGATGTAGAATGGAGCCGTCGCTCGTCGCCGTACTTTTCTGCCAGCGCGAGCGATTATCAGAGCTATCGTCAGCGGGTGCAGCCGTTCGGGTATTTCTGGAGTGCCAAACCGGAGTTGCTGAATCGATTCATCAAGCAAACCCCGCGCTATCGCCGACTTACGGGCGAAGGGCTCCATGCCGATTCGGCGATGGCAGTCCTGCGCACCGATACCACGTTCGTCGATTCGCTAAAAACCTCAATGCAGCACCTTGATGTCGGCTTCATGGCAATGGATCCGCGCAACGGGCACGTCCGGGCCTGGGTCGGCGGGCGCGACTTTGAGACCAGTCAGTACGATCACGTTGCCCAGGCGAAACGGCAGCCTGGCTCTACCTTCAAACCCTTCGTCTACATCACGGCGCTAGAGCTGGGTTTTCGCTCCACTGATCAACTTGCCGATACCGTCATCACCTACCGCGATCCAGACACCCAGCAGACGTGGCGACCCCAGAATGTGGGCGGGGCCAGCGGCAACATGATGACGCTGAAAGAGGCACTGGCGTACTCGAAAAACACCATCACCGCGCAACTCGTCGCTGAGGTGGGGCCGCACCGCGTGGCGAGTACTGCGCACCGCCTCGGCATCAAAAGCGACCTCGACGAAGTGCCATCCATCGGTCTTGGCACCAGCCCGACGACGCTCATGGAGATGGTCGCTGCTTACAGCACCATCGCCAACGAGGGCCGCTACCACGAGCCGATCTTTGTGACGCGCATCGAAAACCGCAACGGGCACGTGCTGGCGTCCTTCGATACGAGGGCACGGAGCGTGCTCTCCAACTATACGGCTTACACGATCCTTGACATGATGCGCGGCGTGGTGGACTACGGCACCGGGCAGCGTATCCGGAACCAGTACGGTATCAGGGGCGATTTTGCCGGAAAGACAGGCACCTCACAGGAAGGGGCCGATGGCTGGTTCATGCTGATGCACCCCAACCTTGTGATGGGCGCGTGGACCGGGTTCAGTAGTCCGCAGGTTCATTTCCGCAGCAACTTCTGGGGCCAGGGTGCACACAACGCGCTGCATGTGGTGGGCCAGTTCTATCGGCAGGCCAACGACGAAGCTGATGTGTTTGCCGATGTATCCTTCCAGCCGCCGCTGGGCTGGGAGCCGCCTGTGCCCGACACGCTCGGGGCCTACGCCGACTCGCTCTACCTCGCTTACGGAGATAGCACCTATTCCGACTCGCTCGACGCGCTGGCCGATTCGATGGTGAATGCGACGGATTCGATGCTCACTGCCGACTGGGGTATAGAGGGTCTCATCGATGATGAACCAGCGGAGGAAGAGGACGAACCGCTGACCGCCGCCGACTCGCTCAACAGGTTAGAAGCCGCCGACCCGCAGTTTAATCCGGTCCGTTCGCAGCCCGATTCCCTACGTACGCCGAGTCGGCGTTCCCGCCGTGATAGCCTGCCGCAGTCGCTCCCGCAACGAGCACCGAAGCCCGATTCGAGCCGGGGTATGCTTTAGGAGGGAATTTGGCTTTTCCCGGCTGGTCTCCTATTTTAGATCTCTAAAGGGGATGTGTGTTCATGTTATTGGGAGTTGAGATGGTAGACTCTTCAAAGCGAGGATTGGAAGCGGTATCAGGGCACAAAGATAGAGAGCAACCAGAGCCACCAAAAAAGAAACGACGGCGACGGCGGAAAAAGCGGCTCGCCATTCCTGCGGGTCTGGTATTCTATACAACAGCGATCCTGGCGCTGGCAAGCAGCGGCATCGTTTACCTGGAAGGTCACGATTTCCTGGCGTTTTCGGCGTCGGTCTGCATCTTGATAATCATGGTGCTGTTCATCAATGAACGCGGCGGTTTCACCCGCTCCAGGCGCATGCGGCGCTCCGATGAAACCCGCGTCTCGTTCAACGACACCGAGATCCTGATCCTGTTTATTCTGCTGATGATCGGTATCTTC
>DATGCC010000205.1:0-6534 GCA_035312345.1 Rhodothermales bacterium | reverse complement strand
GATAAGCGGAACCATCGTTGGCTGTTGGCTATAAATGCCACCGGGAGAGCTACTCAAAACCGGAGGCGATCATGGAACTACGCGCAGGCGACATCCTCAAGCACAAAGACGGCACCGTCGTCACCATCGAAGCCACGGCGACTGTCTATGACGCCATCGCCCGGATGGTCGATAGCAACGTCGGCTCGATTCTGGTGATGCAGGGCGACACGCTTGCCGGCATCTTCACCGAGCGCGACTACCTCCGGCGCATCATCTTGCAGGGCCGTACCTCGAAAGAGACCCGCATCGCCGACGCCATGACCGCCGAGGTCGTCACTGTCGATCCGGGTGTGCTGGTCGGGGATTGCATGGCGATCATGACGCAGAAGAAATGCCGCCACTTGCCCGTGTTAGAAGAGGGTAGCGTCGTAGGTGTTGTCTCTATCGGAGACTGTGTGAAGGAGATCTCGAAAGAAGCCCAGGCCCGCGTGCAGGATCTGACGGCCTATATCACGGGCACCTATCCAGCGTGATCAAAACACAAACGCGCTGACCCCGAAGCGAAGGCCCAAGCTGTCGCTGCCAAGCGCAGTGATAATATCACCAAGCAAAAATGCCCCATTATCGGTTTCCTCGGACCGCTTCATATAGAAGAGTTCACCGGTCAGCCCCACGTTTTTGATAATCATAAGCGTCGCGCCTGCAGAGACATCGAATTGCGTCCCTGTGGAGGTCTGCTCGAAGGTGTCTGAGTCGGATGAAGAGCGGAGTAGCCAACGGAAGCAGAAACAAACGGATATATCTTCTGCTCAGACCTGCCGAAAAAGTAGGAGAGGCGTGGTCCGACGCTCAGGGTCGACAACGAAGACTCGTCGAACGACGCATAAGCCCATCCCACGGTGCCGCCGATAGCGAGGCCTGGTATCACAAAATACTGGGCACTAGGCCTGAGTAACAGCGCTGTGGTTCGTCCATCCTCAAAGTCGCTCCCGCTGCTTGAGAGCGACGCCGTGCCGCCAATCAAAAAGCTACCTTTGTCCGTGGCGTAATCTTGCGCCTGGGTGGTAACGGGGTACAGCCCTACCGCGAGGCAAAGGATCCAGAGTAGACGTTTCATAGGTTCAGTGCATGAAGTGAAAGGAATAACAAGAGGGCACAGATACCATCGTATAGCATACAAAGGGAAACGGGGTTATAAGAAAACGGGTAGCAATAAGTACCCTACAGCACGGATCTGTCGATGGGTGCAACGGTTGGGTCTCTGTGCCGTACCCGTTGAGCGAGGAATCTGGAAAGCTCAGCTCTATGCCTGATGCTGACTTTATCCCTTTTTGCAGACCTACCCAAAGCATGTTTTTATGACGGAGCGCAGATACGACGAACAGGAAATAGCCGCCATCTTCGAGCGGGCCGCCGAAGCCCAGAAGGCAGCGCAACGCCACCTTTCTAGTGAAGGGCTGACGCTGGCCGAGTTGCAGGAGATCGGGGCCGAGGCAGGGATCACGCCGGAATTTATTGCACAAGCGGCTACGGCTATTGGGCGAACCAGCAGGCCATCGCCTCGGGCCACGTATTTCGGCGTGCCCATTGGCGTATCGCGCTCAACCGATTTGCCCAGGCCGCTTTCGGATAAAGAATGGGAACACCTCGTTGTGGATTTGCGCGAGACGTTTCATGCGCATGGAAAAGTAGGGCGCGAGGGGTCTCTGCGGCAATGGACCAACGGCAATCTCAAAGCCCTTGTCGAACCAACGCCATCCGGCTATCGGCTGCGTCTCGAAACAAGGAGCGACGACCTGATCACGCGCCTTAGTGTTGGAACCATCATGGCTGTGATGATGCTTTTCTTCACGTTGGTGGTGTTACTGAAAGACCCTGTGTCTTTCAATAAACTGACCACCATAGGTATGATGAGCCTGATAGCAGCCAGCGTGGCTGGTTACGCAGCCTACAAAGCACCACGCTGGGCGCGCACGCGGGAAAAGCAAATGGAAGCCATTATCGAACGGGTGACGCAGATGACCAGCACACCCGTCGCCGAAACTATGCACGCAGTGGAAGCCAAAGTCGATCTTGATGCGTTGCCAGATCAGGAAGAAACCGCGACGCGCCAACCGATCGGTGTAGCACGTGATCGTCTCTAATCGTCTCTAACCGATTACCCGTCTACGGTGAACGGAATGACGAACGCGGTCTGGTCCCACTGAAGCTGGAGTTCGCCGCCTGCATCGGTGTCTATCACCTCGATGGTAAATAGCTCAACCGTTTCATCCAGCGTGGTAAGCGTCATCGGGACACGGCCCAGGTCCTGGTCTTCGTTGTAGGTGGTGCCACCCTGGCCCGTCTGCTGGTTGATGATGAGCGTACCGCCGTCGGGGTTGGGAATGGTGTAGAGCGTGTATTGCCCGGCGGGCATGGCAACGTCGCCGAAGGAGAGGGCGCGGTCGGTCTGGAAGTGCGTGGCGCGGTTGGCTCCGGTGCGCCACCGCTCATTCCACGGTACGAGCGCGCCAAAAATCTCACGTTCCCGCTTCGAAGGTTGGCCGTAATCCACATTGATCGTCGCGCCATCAACCAGCGCGACGCTTTCACCGCGCCCAGAGAGTGGACCGAAGGATTCCCCGGCTGCATCCTTCGCTTTAGAGCGTTCGGCAAAGGCGTCGATGTCGAAAGACGGTACGCGGGTGACGATCAGCTTGCGGGTGGTCTCCCCGGCGTCCAGGCGTTGCAGGCGGCCCGCTTCATCTACCTCTACGTCCATGGTGCCTCGGGAAGGATGCTTTACTGTCATCATGCCCTCGCCGGTGGTGCGGACGACGAACGGCATTGTGCCCCGGCCTGTGAAGAGGCCCTGTGTAACGCTGTCTTGCCCCGCCGCCCGCATTAGCATCAACTCGAAGGGCCAGTGCACCATGTCGATGAAAGGCAGCGCCTGGGCGTTCCCCGCCACCATCCGCGTTGCTGTCGAGTCGCCTTCGGTGAGGGCGACTTGCAGGCTGTCTCGAACGGGCATGACGACTTCGGTGGCGTCTTCCTCCGTGGCTTCGTAGCGCGTCAGGTTGCCCGCCTCGTCGAGATCCAGCCGGTACTGCCTCCTTGTCGTCTCGGGCGTGCGCAGTACCACATCGGCCTCCATACCCTCTCCGGTGTGGCGAAACTGCTCAACGACCAGCGTGTCACTGCCGAGGAGCGTGACGAAAGCAGCGCTATTCGGGTCATCCACTTCCATCTCGGCGGGCGGATTTGGCTCACACGCGGTAAGGTACAGGAGGGCGAGCACAAGGCTGAGCGAAGCGATGCTGTTCATAACGTAGGGCAGGAAGGTAGGTAGGGACATTCCAGGGTAGCGATGTGGCAAAAGATAATCAAGCAAGCTCTTCTTCCACAGCATCCTCTGTCGTAGGCAGGCTGAAGCCAAACGTAGAGCCACGGTCGGGCTGGCTTTCGATGAGCAGGCGGCTGTCGTGGGCACCGAGGATGTGCTTGACGATGGCGAGGCCGAGGCCGGTGCCGCCCTGGCTGCGCGAGCGGCTCGTGTCCACCCGGTAGAAGCGCTCGGTGAGCCGGTCGATGTACTGTGGCGCAATGCCGATGCCGTCGTCCACTACGGAGATCTTGACCTGCTTCGACGGCAGCCGCCGCGCTACGATTTCTACCTGTCCGCCCTGGTTGTTGTACTTGATGGCGTTGTCGGCGAGGTTGACGAGCACCTGCCGGATCCGCTCGCGGTCACCCAACACGGGCGGCAGGTTGTCGGGGATATGTGCTCGTAATGATACCTGCATCGCCTCGGCAGCCGGCTCCAGCGACTCGACGACTTCGTGGACGAGCACGCCCAGCCGGAACGGAGCCATCGTCATCTCCAACTCGCCCATCTCGATGCGGGCTACTTCGCTCAAGTCCTCGGCCAGATGGCCTAAGCGCTCGGCATTACGCTGGATCTTTTCGACAAATTTGGCGCGCACGCGCTCATCATCAAGCGCACCGCCGAGCAGGGTTTCGGTAAAGCCGCGCACGGCGAAGATGGGTGTTTTGAGTTCGTGCGAGACGTTGCCCAAGAATTCGCGCCGGTAGTTTTCGAGTCGCTTGAGTTCGGCAATTTCTTTTTCCAGCGTCAGGCCCGTCCGGTAAACCTGCCACACGAGGGCGTTGAGTTCGTCGCCACGGGGCAACTTGGCGGCTTCCAGATTCTCAAACTGGCGTTTGCGAATCTGCCGGAGTGTGGAGCGGGCCAGTTCCAACCGCGCTGCCAGCATCCGCACGGCAACGGCATACACCACAGCACCCACGGCTGCTGCGAAAAGCAAGATCTGCCAGAAGAGAAAAATGAGCCCGATCAGCCGCACCACCAGCAGCAAGCCGACCACCGCTCCTGCTACGGCCATCGCCATTTTGAGCGACAGCCTGTGCAAGGGCAACGGGCGGAAAGGTGACTTCTGTTCCATGAGGCTGAAACGATGAGACTAAGCGTCTTGGAGACTAGGAGTCTAGGAAAAAGCGTTAGAAAAAACAGCTTAGACTCTCAGGCTCTTAGACTCCTCATCTCCTCCTCACTCGGCGAATTTGTAGCCGACGCCTTTGACCGTCTCGATATGCTCGCTGCTCAGCTTCTCGCGGATCTTTCGGATGTGCACATCCACGGTACGGTCCACGACATAGACATCGCTGCCCCATACCTGGTCGAGCAGTTCCTGCCGCGTAAAGACTTTGCCAGGATGCGAAGCGAGGAAGTAGAGCAACTCAAATTCCTTGCGCGGAAACCGTAGCTCCTGCCGCTCGCCATCCACTTGCCGAAAGACGAGGTAGCGGTCCCGGTCAATTTCGAGGTCGTGAATGCGGAGCAGATTGGGCGGCGTCTCGTTGCGCTGGGCCCCACGCAGCAACGCCTTGGCCTGGCTCACGATGACGTTGACCGCCGAGGACTTGGGCAGGTAGCTGTCGGCTCCTATGTCCAGCCCTTTCACATGATGGTCTTCGCCGCTGAGGGCGGTGAGCATCAGGATGGGTGTGGTGCGGAGGAGCGCGTCCTTGCGGAGGCGGCGGCAGACTTCGATGCCATCCATACGCGGCATCATGATGTCAAGCACCACAAGGTCGGGCATCTCGTTCTGGGCCACGGTCATGGCTTCAACGCCATCGCGGGCCAGCACAGTCTCGAAGCCTTCTTTTTCGAGATTGTATTGCAGCAGATCCAGAATATCGTCCTCGTCGTCCACGACCAGGATTTTCTGGGTGTCATGTATCGAAGCGCTCTCCGTCATAATGAAGCGGGGCACGTGGGTAAGCTAGCGAAACAGCATTGTAGAGATGGCCTGTATGACAAAGCTATCATTGCGATCCCGTGTGCCCATTACGCTATTATTAAATCTCGGTTTCTGGATGGCGTTTGGCCGGTTTTTCGAGGGTTAATCCGGCACGGGCTCATCAGTCTCCGTGACGATCTCACGGAAAACAGTCTCGCCCGTACGCAACATACGGCGGACGTACGGATGGCACAGCTTGCATTGCTGCCCAAAAACAACATGCTCCTGCAAGGCCGCCACGCTCTGCGCGTCGGTCCTGTCAGCAACGGCTTTCAGTGCCGCAAAGGTTTGCTGGAAGCAATAGCAACGGTCGATGTTCATGGAGGCGTTGTCGGCTATTAGTTATCAGTCATCAGCAAGAACGAGTATGTATGGGATCAGAAAACTGATTGCTGACAACTGAATATTGAGAACTTTCCCCTTCTATTCCCTCACCAGTTCGATGTGCGAAGGTGATGGCCCAACGGTGAACTGCCCGACCTCAGCGCCAGATCGATCATACACGAAAACGGCTCCGGTAGCGGCTACATCTGGCCCACCGCTGGCTCCTTGCGCAAACCGGGCCAGGTACAGCCGCTCGGCTGCGGCATCGTAAGCTACCGCGGTGAGGCCCGTGTGCTGCGGCGCATCTGGCAGGTCGATTTCAGTTGCCAGCGTGTTCGTCCGGCTGTTGATCCGGTAGACGCGCTCGTCGTCTCCGGCAATGACATAGACTTCTTCGGCATCGGGCGCGGCGTAGGCAGCTTGCGTGAAGTTGCTGGAGCCTAGCTGTTGGTCGAACAGGATGCGATCCACCACGGTCTCGGAATTAGGGTTGACAAAGAGCACCTGCCCGTTGGTCTGCTCCAGAATTTCGGTAAAGTCGCTGTTGAAGACAGTTTTTCCATTGCAGACGACCACGATTTCCTCTTCAGCATCTATCAGCAAATCTTTCGGTCCGTCGCAGCCCAGGTCGATGGTACTGACCACGGTGTCCGTATCGGTGTCGATGACAGAGAGCGTGGTGCCATTGCCCGTGTTGCCATAGTTCGCCACGAAGGCGCGGTCGTCTATCACGACGATGCCCTCTGGCGAGTTGCCCACGGCTATCGGGTTGCCCTGGATGGTGTTGGTTGTCAGATCGATCACCGAGACAAGGCCCGCGCTGCCGAAGACAAAATTTGTCGCATACGCCTTGTCGTCGTTGACGAACGCGAGAGAACGGGGTGCGGGCAGGTTCTGAATCTGACCTACACGCTGGCTGTTTTCC
>DATGCC010000204.1:0-2345 GCA_035312345.1 Rhodothermales bacterium | reverse complement strand
CTGGGCCTGGTACATCTCTGTGCTGGCCGCATTCCACGCCTCGTTCAACTGCTCCATCGCCGAGTCAATCTCGGTGAAGTTGCGCTCTTTGTGGGCCTCTTTCAGCCGCTCGTGCGCCGCTTCGATCTTGGCTTTGTTCTCCGCCGATAGCTTCTCGCCAAACTCTTCGAGGTTCTTCTCGGTCTGATAGATCAGCGAGTCGGCCTGATTCAGCTTCTCGACTTCCTCTTTCCGCTTTTTGTCTTCTGCCGCGTGCTCCTTGGCCGACTGCCGCATCTTCTCGATTTCGGCTTCGGTGAGCCCGCTGGAGGCTTCGATGCGGATCGACTGCTCCTTGCCCGTGGCCTTGTCTTTGGCTGAGACGTTCAGGATGCCGTCGGCGTCGAGGTCGAAGGCCACTTCAATCTGTGGGACGCCGCGCGGGGCAGGCGGGATGCCGTCGAGGTGGAACCGGCCAATCGTGCGGTTGCCCGAAGCAATCTCGCGGTCGCCCTGGAGGACGTGGATCTCTACCGAGGTCTGGTTGTTCGCCGCCGTCGAGAACGTCTCCTGCTTGCGCGTCGGGATCGTCGTGTTCGCTTCGATCAACGTGGTCATCACGCCGCCGAGCGTTTCGATGCCGAGGTTCAGCGGGGTCACGTCAAGCAGCAGTACGTCCGTCACATCGCCGGAGAGCACACCGCCCTGGATCGCCGCGCCGACCGCCACCACCTCATCCGGGTTGACCGAGCGGTTGGGCTTTTTGCCGAAGAACTCTTCAACCGTCTGCTGCACGATCGGCACACGCGTCGAGCCGCCGACCATGATGACTTCGTCGATGTCGTCTTTGCTCAGGCCCGCGTCCTGTAGGGCCTTCTGCATTGGCACTTTCGTGCGATCCACGAGGTCGTCGATGAGTTGCTCGAACTTCGAGCGCGTCAGATCCATCGTCAGGTGCTTCGGTCCGTCCTGCGTGGCCGTGATGAATGGCAGGTTGATGGTCGTCTGGTTGGCGCTGGAGAGTTCGATCTTGGCTTTCTCCGCCGCCTCCTTCAGGCGCTGGAGCGCCATCGCGTCGTTGCGGAGGTCGATGCCTTCGTTCTTCTTGAACTCGTCCGCGATGTAATCGATCAGGCGCTGGTCGAAGTCGTCGCCGCCGAGGTGGGTGTCACCGTTGGTGGACTTCACCTCGAAGACGCCATCGCCCAGGTCCAGGATCGAAATGTCGTAGGTACCGCCGCCGAGGTCATACACGGCGACCGTCACTTCCTGGTCCTTCTTGTCCATGCCGTAAGCGAGCGCCGCCGCTGTCGGCTCGTTGATGATACGCTTTACGGTGAGGCCCGCGATGGCACCGGCTTCTTTGGTAGCTTTACGCTGGGCGTCGTTGAAGTAGGCCGGGACGGTGATAACGGCTTCCGTCACTTTCTCGCCGAGGTAGTCTTCGGCGGTCTGCTTCAGCTTTTGCAGCACCATCGCCGAGATTTCCTGCGGCGTGTACTGGCGGTCGCCCACCTGCACGCGGGCCGTGCCGCCTTCGCCGCTGACGACTTCGTAGGGCACCGTCTTCATCTCTTCGGTCACTTCGCTGTGCTTGCGGCCCATGAAGCGCTTGATCGAGAAGATAGTGTTGGTCGGGTTGGTGATGGCCTGGCGCTTGGCCGGGGCCCCGACGAGGCGTTCGCCATCGCTTTTATACGCAACGACAGACGGCGTCGTGCGCGCGCCCTCTGCGTTTTCAATCACTTTCGGCTCGCCGCCTTCCATAACAGCGACAACCGAGTTGGTTGTACCGAGGTCAATGCCAATAATCTTTCCCATGGTGTTGTCTATAGCGTGGGTGGATAGGAATGTCAGGTTTCAGGGTCATGCCTTTTGCCTGATATCATTCTCAAGAACGGTGCCGCGCCGGGAAAGTCGGACACATTGGCAGGATGCGTATACAGAACGTTCCAATATCCGAGCGTGCCTGTAAAAAGTTCAGGGTTCAATGTTCAAGGTTGCATATAGCGAACCTTGAATTGCGAGCCTTGAACCTCAAACCCTACTCGTTCCGAATGGCTTCGACCGGATTGATCTGCGCCGTGCGATAGGTTTTGTAGCCGACGGTGCCGAGGGCAATGAGCAATGATACGCCAAGGGCGATGAGGAAAAGGCCGGTGCCAAGGTTGATGCGGTAGGCAAAGTTCTCCAGCCAGTTTTGCATCACGTAATACGCAACAGGCGCAGAGACCGCAAAGCCGAGCACGACGAGCACCACAAACTCGCGGGTGAACAAGCCGACAATGCTGCCCGCCGACGCTCCGAGCACTTTGCGAATGCCGACTTCCTTCGATCGCTGCGAGGTGGTGTAGGAGATCAGCCCG
>DATGCC010000203.1:0-4279 GCA_035312345.1 Rhodothermales bacterium | reverse complement strand
ATTATCATGGTGACGGGCGACCGGCGCTACCTGCCGCTCGTGCAGCAAATCAAACGCCACGGCATCCGTGCACTCATCGCGACGGTGGCCCCGCCGCCTTCTACAGATAACCTGCCCGGCGTAGAAGACGAGGTGTTCCTGAACGCGCTGCACCTGCTCAGCGAACCGTCTCGCCGGATGATTGCGTCCTCCATGACCCACCGGCCCACCTCGTCTGGTGCCACGGGCAGTTCGCAGTACCAGAAGGGCCGTCCAGAGCCCGTAGAATACCAGGAAGTAACCGACCCCGGTGCCCTTCGGGCGCTGAAAATCATCGAAGAGCACTTTGGGCAGTACGAGGAAGTCTACCTCACGCCGCTGCTTCGCAAGCTCTCCGAGTTGCTCGACGAGGACATCTACGATCCGAAGACCCTCATTAGCGACCTGGAAGAGGCCGGAGCCGTGTGGCTCGAAAAACGGCGCGGCTTCCCGTACGACTACACCGTACTGCTCATTGACGGCAAGCACCCCGACGTAGAGGCCATCCAGAAGGATCTCTACGAGCGCGAGCAGCGCGGGGAATACACCCGTCCCTACAATGAAGACGACGAGGACGATTATTATCCCGCCGATGATCTAGAAGAGGATGATCTGTATCCCGACGACGAGTACGATGACGAGGATTATGACGAGGACGAGGACTTTTATCCAAATGGGGAATCGGAACTAGACGACGAGATCCCCGACGACCTCGCCGAAGAAGACGAGGATCTTCGGTAAAGGCCTCTCAGTAGGAACGAAGGGAGCATCCAACCGGGTGCTCCCTTCCCGTTTTTTGCTATCGACCATCCGTTTTGCACCCTGATGAAAAAAGAATTGACACCCCGCGAGATTGTAGCGGAGTTGGATAAATACATTATCGGCCAGGATGAAGCCAAGCGCACCGTCGCCATCGCACTACGCAACCGCTGGCGGCGGCGGAACGCACCCGAGGAGATGCGCGACGAGATCATGCCGAGCAACATCATCATGATCGGGCCCACGGGCGTTGGGAAAACCGAAATCGCCCGCCGCCTCGCCCGCCTCGCCGACGCCCCCTTCATCAAAGTTGAAGCCACCAAGTTCACCGAAGTGGGCTATGTGGGCCGCGATGTGGACAGCATGATCCGCGACCTCACCGACATCGCCATCAACATGGTGCGCGAAGAGCATCAGGAGCGCGTGCAGGGTCCCGCCCGCCAACACGCCGAAGAGCGCATCCTGGACATCCTGCTGCCCGAGTCACGCCCCAAACCGTCAGAGCAACAGAAGCAACTTGTCTCTGGCCCTGGCTTTGTGATGACTCCGCAGGATGACGACAGCGAGGACGAGGCTCGCGAGCGCGAAGCCGAACGCGCCAGCCGAACGCGCGAAAAATTCCGCGATATGCTCCGGCGTGGCGACCTCGACGACCGCGAAGTGGAAGTCGAGGTGATGGCCGACCAGACGCCGATGTTACAGGTCTTCGGGCCGATGGGTCTCGAAGAGATGGGAATGAACCTGCAAGACCTCTTTGGCAATATGGGCGGTGGCAAGCGCAGCAAGAAGCGCCGCGTGAAGATCGACGAAGCGCTCGACCTGCTCACCAAGGAGGAAGCCCAAAAGCTGATCGACATGGACAAGGTGACCCAGGAAGCCCTGGAACGCGTCCAACAGTCCGGCATCGTGTTCATCGACGAGATCGACAAGGTGGCGGGCGGCTCCATGCGGAGTGGTAGCGGCGGTGGCGGCCCGGATGTCTCCCGCGAAGGCGTCCAGCGCGACCTGCTCCCCATCGTCGAAGGCTCGAATGTGACGACGAAATACGGCATGGTCAAGACCGATCACATCCTGTTCGTTGCCAGCGGGGCCTTTCACGTCTCCAAGCCGAGCGACCTGATTCCTGAGATGCAGGGCCGCTTCCCGATTCGGGTGGAGTTGAAAAGCCTGACCGAGGAAGATTTCTTCAACATCCTGACCCAGCCCAAGAACGCCCTACTGAAACAATATCAGGCGTTGCTGGCCTCAGAAGAAGTAAAGATTACCTTCACCGAAGACGCTGTCCGCGAGATCGCCAGGACGGCTGCGCAGGTCAACAGCGAAGTCGAAAACATCGGGGCTCGCCGCCTCCACACGATCCTGACAACCCTGCTCGAAGACATTCTATTCGAAGTACCTGATCGTATCGAGGAATCGCGTCTGGAAATCACAGCCGACCGCGTCCGCGACAAACTCGACGCCATCGTGGAAAACCGGGACCTGAGCCAGTACATTCTTTAAAAAGGGTCCAGATTATGAAAGGAAGACAGGGCAAGAGGGAGAAAGGGTGATCCTTGGTGGATAGTAGATAGTGGATAGACTGAACAGCTTTTTAGCCATCCACTATCTACCATTCACTATCCACTGATACTCTCCCCCTTTCTCCCCCTCCCTCTCTCACTCTCTCCAAAAGCATGGATTGGACGCCGAGCATCCATTCTCTTGATGATCCCGACGCCCAGGCACGTTGGCGAACGCTGTGGGAAGGCTCTCCACAGCGTTCGCCATTTTCGTCACTCACGTACATACAGGCGGCAACAGAAGCTTTCGACCTGCAAACCGAAATGCACCTTGTAGCCAGTCCTGAGCAAGACGAAGCCGGGGCGCTTGTGTTCTGGCGCAAGCGAGGGCCGTATCGGCAGGTCGCCCTGCCTCCCTTCACCCTCTTTACCCCGCTGGTGTTACGGGAGCAGCCTGCTGAGGCTGACATTCACGCCCACCGCACTGCTCTGGATGTGCTGCTACCGTCGCTGGAAAAGCGTTTTGATGTACTCCGTTTTTTTGTACCCAACCTCCCCGATATCCGCACAGCTCGATGGCAAGGCTGGAAACCCAAACCATTCTACACCTACTTGATTCCCTTGGAAGGCGTCAAGAACTTTCTACACAACTGGTCGGGAAGCCATCGACGCACCTTTAGGAAAAACAGAGCAGCCTACACTTTCGCGGAAGCACACGATGCAGCCTCCCTCGTACAACTTTGCAGCCAGAGCTATGCCCGTCATGACCGCCGTCTGCCTGCTGAAAGGGATCGATTGACAACCCTGGTTGAGCATCTTCAGGCTGCATCTTCCTGCCGATTGTTTGTGGTCTATCCATTGGGCGAGGACACACCTGAGGCAGGGGTTGCCATGCTGCACGATGGCAAAACAGCCTGTTACTGGATTGCCGGCAGCGAGCCTGGCCCCGCGATGACGGTGCTACTGGGGCACCTCTTGCCGTTGCTTCGGGATGAAGGGTTTCTGTCCTTCGACTTTGTGGGAGCCAACACGGCATCGATTGCAGAATTCAAGCGTAAGTTTGGGGCCATGCTGACGCCATACTGGATGCTGGAAAAAATTACGCGTCCCGAACTGCGCCTTTACTATAGCCTGAAGGGTGCATGAGCCATGCGCATCTCAGCGGATTCACAGGCCTTCTATTTAGCCCTGCGACGCCTCCGCGAAGCGGGTTGGATAGCGGCAGGGGCGTTGCTTTTGTTTTTCCTCCGCTTCGGCTACGACTATGGCACAAGCGACCAGGATGAATTCATTCCTTACCTCCTGCACCGACTTGACCCGTCGCTTTTCACGCAGGACTGGTTCGTGATGACGCAGGTGTCAGAGTTTGGCGTCCGCTCCTACTTTGTCACCGTGCTACAAAGCTTCACCCTGTTTTTTCCGCCCTGGCTCGCGGCGTTGCTGCTTTTCGTTCTCACCTGGCTCCTGATGGCGGCGGCGCTGTATGCGCTCGGACTGGTCCTGACACGCAACCGGATCGCCTCGGCTACCACTGTCGTGCTCACCCTCGTGATGACGCCCCGCTGGACGCTTGGCGGCAACGACCTCACCAGCGCAATGCTCGTGCCCAGCAATGTGGCGTGGTGCCTTGCCCTGTGGGGCCTCGTGCTGTTTCTGCACCGCCGCTGGCTCTGGGCCGGTCTCCTGCTCGGCCTGACTACCTGGATGCAAGCCCTTGTCGGCTTACAGGTGGCCGGATTGCTGGGTCTCGTTTTGTTGATCAAGGCTGTTCGAGAAAACAAAAAGGGAAATAGTCGGGCGGTACTCGTCTTCAGCGGTGCGTTTGTACTGAGCGCGTTGCTCTCGCTGGGGCCACTCATCTACCAGCAACTCAGCGCCGATCCACAGCTGGCTACCGAAACCCCTTCGTTGTTTTACATCATGGCGGTGTTTCGCAATCCGCACCACTACCTGTTTGACGCTTATCCGCTGGGCTCCAAGCTGCGCTTTGGCCTGCTCGTTGT
>DATGCC010000202.1:0-9761 GCA_035312345.1 Rhodothermales bacterium | reverse complement strand
CCTGCTGGCGGGCCAGATAGTCGCGGATGTCTTTGTAGTAGCCCGTCACGTCAATGGCAAGCTGGTCGCCCAACTGTTGCTGGATACCCATTTCGTACTGCACCGTCCGCTCGGGACGTACATTGGTGTTGCCGAAGGTGGGAATGGTACCGACAGGGAATTCGAACTCGGGATTGCTATACAGATTGCGCAGGCTCGGCATCTGGGCAAAGTGGCCGTACGAAAAGTGGATGATACCACGCTCCGTAATAGGGAACGAGACGCCCAGGCGGGGCAGCAGCAGGTTGGTCATTTCGGCCTCTGAGAGGGGGCCGTTGGGATCCAGCAGGTTGGGAATGTACTGCCCGTTGGGATCGAAGCGCTCGTAGCGTAGACCGGCATTGATGATGAAGTTGTCGAATTCCAGCTTATCCTGTGCGTAGGCACTGAACTCAACGACGTTCTGGTCCTCGTACTTATCGTGCGCCGGGTTGTCTACGCTCTCAAGCGTCGGTTGCCGGTAGCGGTTGCCATCATAGAGCACAATAAAGTTTTCACGGTCCAGGCTGTGTAGTTGCAGGTCGATCCCGGCCCGCGCTTCGTGGATCACGCCAAACTGGCGGGTAAAGTCGAACTTGGTACGGATCGAGCGCGAGTCTTCGTAAATGTGCGACTTCTGGTTGCCACCGAACAGGAAATTATTGCCGGGGAAGCCAATGACGTTGCCATCGCCAATGCCACTCCGATCCACCACATAGCGCGGGTCTGTTGGGTTCTCGTAGAGGAAGCTCTTAAACGAGTTGTTGGCATAAGACATGCGGAGCGTGTAGAACGTCCGGTCGTTCAGTGTATGCGTCCAGTGGAGGCTGTGGTTCTGGTTGTTGGACTCGTTGCTTGCCACGCCGTCCGGATTGTAGCGGTACGCAAAGCTGAAAGGCGTGCGCTGGTCGTTGTCTAGCAGGAACGAGTATTCGAGCTTGGTGCCGCTGAACGGGCGGATGGAGAGCTTCGTCAGGATGTTGGTGCCTTCGCTCGGGTTCATCGGCACGAGTTCGTTGGGCAAGGCGGCCCCGCCACCCTGCACTACGGTCCCGTCCGACAGCGTGAAGCTCTCTTCGGGGTCTGCGTATTCCCACCAGGGCCTGCCGTGGATTTCGTAGTAGAGACCCTGGTTGAAGTTGGCCGAGTCGGAGGGCAGGTGCTCGCGGACGCCATAGATGTAGCCGTCGTCCTTGTCGCGCCGCCCCGAGATGAAGAAGCGCATCTTTTTGAAGAACGGCACGGGGCCGCTGATGGAGCCTTCGAGCGTGTAGACGTTCAGGCCCACATCAGAGGGCGTGAAGAAAATATCATCATTGCTCGTGATGTTGTCGCCGCCGTAGAAGCTGAACGAGCCTTCGTAATTGTCGCCGCCTTCTTTGGTGACGAGGTTGACGATGCCGGACATCGCTTTGCCATACTCGGCGTTGAACGCGCCTGAGATGACCGTCATTTCCTGGATAGCGTCGGTGGCGACGCTCGTGGTGATGCCGTTGGTGTTGAACGGGTTGCTCACCGAGAGGCCGTCCACCAGATAGGCGATCTCGTTGCTGCGCCCGCCCCGGATGTGCAGTTCGCCGCTCGCCCCCTGGCTGACGCCCGCCTGCGTTGCCAGCACGCCGAAGAGGCTTTCTACCGGCAGCTTGTCGATGTCCTCGGCAATGACGGTTTTCTTGGAGGCCGTCAGGTCCTTTTGCACCAGCGGACGTTCGGCGCGGACGATGATTTCTTCACCCTCGATAACCTGTTCGCTCATTTCCACATCGATGCGGGTGGTCTGGCCTGTGACAGCGCGCACATCCGTGATGTTCTGCGTCTGAAAGCCGATGTAGGAGAAAATGAGCGTGTAGGTGCCAGGCCGTACGTTCACAAGGATGTAGTTGCCATCGGCGTCGGTGACGGTGCCTTGCTGCGTGCCTTCGATGAGCACGTTGACGCCGATGAGCGACTCGCTGGACGCCGCGTCGGTCACGCGGCCCGCGATTTTGCCCTGCGCCTGGGCCGAGAGTGCGGTGCCGCCTAGCAAAAGGAACAGCAGCACAAGCGGGCGCAGGAAGCCATGACGGAATACGTCGCAGTAAGAATGCGTCATACGGAGACTGAGGATGTAGATGGTAAGGAGAGACACGAGCGCCCCGGATTGCCGGGTTTGAATCTGGGACAGGCGTAGCACGACTGACGAAGGGTAACCGGGGGAATTGAAGGGGATAAGATAAACATTCTCAATTCTTTTTAAAGGTAGAAATTGAGAATATAGACCTATCGCTTGACAGGATCACCCTGTAATGGCTCGGACAAAAAAGGGGAGAGGCTCCGATGGAACCCCTCCCCAGTGTACGTCCTGAGGATACGCTATTTCACAAGCAGCATCGGGCGGACCTGCCGTGTGCCGTCGTGCTCCAGCGAGTAGAAATACGTCCCGCTGGCAACGGTCGTGCCGGAGGCGCTAGTGCCGTCCCACCTGGCTTGATACGTTCCAGATGAGTAAAGTCGGTTGTCCACCAGCGTTCTAATTAAGCGTCCCGTCACATCGTAGATGCGCACGCTCACATTCGCATCGCGAGGCAGGGTGAAGCTGAACGTCGTAGATGGGTTGAACGGGTTCGGGTAGTTGGCGCTGAGTTTGAAACCGTCGGGTACATCGGCGTTGTCTTCAACGGCAATAGTCAGATCAGCCGGGATTTCAATGATTCGCATGAAAGGACGGCTGGCAGCCGGTAGTTTCTCACGCACAGTACGGTCATAGCGCGAGGAGTCAGGATCTGGGTTCCACACCTCATCATAAACCGCGACACTGTCATCAACAGCCTGGAAAGAGAGTGCGATTTCCACATTGCCATCACCATCTGCGTCGCCGAGATAGGCTATGCCGCTGGGAAAGATACCATCGCTTGGATTGGAAGTGAAGGTGCCTTGCTTGACCAGCGCTGTCTCATAGTATTGTGAGGTGGTACCCAAAGAGTCTCGGTATACAATATGGAAGCCAGTTGTATCAACAGGGTCACTCGTATCGATGGCTTGAATATCATAGTTGCTTCCATCACTCGGGTCGCCACCTCGATACTCGGCAAGCTTAATGAAAGTAGAAGGCTCGCCAGCCATATATCTTTCAGCCGAATAGCTGTTACCGCCTACAATGAGTTCTGGTTTTTCGTCGCCATCAATATCGCCTACAGCAATCCCACCAGCACCGCCAACAGGTATGGCATCGTAGGTAACCTGCTCATCTGAAATTTGCAGGACATCTTCGCCATTATCGTAGTCGATAACGGTAAGGTTGCCGGATTGCAGGTTGGTATAGAACACCTCATCATTGCCGTCCACATCTATATCGTAGGCAATGCCGCCAAAAAGGCCCACTTGGTCTGAAGGGGCAGCTTGTAAAAAGACATTGGACCCAGCAGGATCTGCGAATTCGATGGCGTCAACGCCCGTTACAGTAGCATTAAAAAAGTTGAGATTATTCCACGTATGGTAAGACAGATCGAGGTTACCATCGCCATTTAAGTCTGCGGCGATAATATCGTATGGACTGCCGCCGCCATAGGCATTTCCATTTTCGCGGGGAGCAACGCGGGCCTCAACTTGCCATGTTTCAAAGCCGGTGCCCACTCCATCGGTTTCAAAGGTTCCGTTAACAGAAAGTACATACATGATATCCTGATCACCACCTCCGTCTCCAGGGACTAATAGTTCCTGAGTACCATCTCCATCGATATCAGCAGCTTCCAGGTTTTGTGCACGGACAGTTCCATCGGCATCACCAGCTATAGCAAAGAAATTGCCAATGGTGGCTGGAAGTTCTCCGTAGTTGTCGGATCCAGCAACGCCGTCATGTTCCCAAACATAGACGCCTCGTTCTAGGGCAGGATTGGAGCCATTGTAGTCATTGCCAGCGACGGTTACGATTTCCATGTTGCCATCGCCATCAAGATCGGCACCAGTAGCGTAACGGACATTGCTGGATGAGGCGGATGAGTCTATGAAGGCAGTTGAATAGACCAGTTCCCAGGTATCCACACCTGTGTTTTCAATAACATGCACACGTCCGCCCGCTGAGTTGTGCTGGGCAACAAGAACCTCAATTTGTCCGTCCCCATCCAGATCCCACGGCCCCGAAAGTCCGCGTGCTCCATTTTGCGAACCATAAGGAAATGGGTCGGCCAATTCGGCTCCTTCGGGGGAGAATACAAATTCTGTTTCAGCGCTCTGTCCAAAGGCTGTGCTTGCTGCTAAGAACAGAACGAAAGCGAAAATGGTAGCTTTGTGCATAGGGACCTCGTGTAGTTGGCTGAGAGGTGTACTTATTGTAGCGAGCCTGTAGTATAACCAAACCGTTAAGGAAGAGTCAATCCAACTGTGAAACTACACGCGCTTTTGTCTCTTAGCTTCACAAAATCTCTACAGCATCAGCCGGTCTTTGAGTGTGCGGGAGCGCTCGCGGCTGGCGATGACTTCGTGGTCGCCGGTGAGGATAAGTTTGTAGCGCCCACTGAACCACGGGATCATTTCTTTGATCGCATGCAGCCGTACGATGGACGAGCGGTGGACGCGCATGAAGTCGTCCGGGTCGAGGCTGGCTTCTAGCTGCTCCAGCGTATAGTTGACGACGTGCTGGCGGAGCCGGGTACGGGGACCTTCGTGGTGTTCGTCTTCCACAAACAACCGCGTGATCCCTTCGCTGATTTCGGCGGTGACGAGCCGGTCTACGGAGACGATAAGGATGCGGTCGCGGTAGGGGATGGAGATCTGGTCGAGGTACGTCTGGGGTGTTTCGGGCTGGACGTCCGGTTGTTTTTCGGCGGCCTGCTCTTCCACCCAATCCAATAGCTTCGCCAGCCGTTCTTCGTTGACCTGCTGCTTCTGAGGGGTCTGCTGGATGCGCTCGCTCCGTGCCACAGCCTCGGCGAGGCGTTCCTTGGAGATCGGCTTGAGCAGGTAATCGACGGCGTTGGCTTCGAAGGCGCGCACGGCGTAGGCATCGTAGGCCGTGGTGAAAACAACCACGGGATGTTCGTCCGGCGGGATACGTTCGAGCACATCGAAGCCGTCGAGCTCGGGCATGTGGATGTCGAGGAACAGCAGATCTACGTCCTCTTTTTCGAGCATGTCGAGGGCTTGCTCCCCGTTCTCTGCTTCACCCACCACACGCACACGGTCTTCCTTCACGAGGGGTTGCAGCAGCTTGCCCAGGCGCTTACGAGCGGGGCCTTCATCATCGACGAGCAGTACGTTGAGCATAGGTTGTAGGAGACTATGAGTCTAAGAATCTAGGAGTCTAGGAAGGAAAGCCGCTTTGTCTCATAGGCTCGTAGGCTCATAGATTCTATTAATAGGTCGAGGGGTGTCGGTGGAGGTTAGCGGGAGCAGAAGGCGGGCCGTGGTGCCGCCGTCGGGCGTACTCTCCATGCGTAGCAGGTCCGTGCGGTCGTACAGTTTTTCGAGCCGAGCGGCTACGTTGCGCAGGCCGATGCCCATAAAATCAGCGTCGGTCACCACGGTTTCTTTCTGTCCGAAAAGCGCCGGGATGCCGATGCCAGAGTCAGAGACTATGATTTCGGCCATCTCCTCCTGGGGTTCTTCCGAGGAAGGGTTGATGCGTCGGCAGATCAGGCGGAGGGTGCCTCCGTCGCGTCGCTTTTCAAGGCCATGTTTGACAGCATTTTCGACGAGCGTTTGCACGGCAAAGGCAGGTACCGGCAACGAGCGCAGGTTTGGATCCAGCCGCCGTTCAATGTCTAAACGGTCGCCGAAGCGGGCCTGTTCGATGCTCAGGTAATGCGACACGAGCGCAAACTCTTCCTGCACCGAGACGAACGGTTGCCCGCCTGTGTGCAGAATATGCCGGAAGATGGCTGCCAGATGTTCAACGGCTTCGACGGCCTGGTCGGGTTGCTCTTCGATGAGCGCGACAATGGTGTTGAGGGCGTTAAAGAGAAAGTGGGGGTTGATCTGAGCACGGAGGGCAGAAAGCTGCGCCTCGGCGCTCTCGCGGACGAGGGCGCGCTCGCGTTCTACGAGATGGAGCCGTTCCACGGCCAGCGCCAACTGCCCGCTCAGGGACCGCAGCATGTCGAGGTCTTCAAGGTTGAAGACGGCCCGGCGCTGTCTTTTCTCGCCCAGCACCAGCAGTCCGATGGGTGCCCCGTCGCCCTGGAGCGGGACGGCCAGCGCGATGTTGCGTTCCAGCAGCAGCATCGAGAGGTCGTCGGGCAGGTGGCTTTCGTTGAGTTCGGGGTTGCGTGCCCAGATGGTGCCCTCCCGCTGAAAGTGTGGCCAGACGAGTTCCATGATGCGCTCGGTGAGGTAGGGAGCCACCGGGTGATAAGCGCTGGAATACCATGGTCCGGTCAGCCCACCCGGACGCAGGAAGAAGCGGCCTGAGCGGATTTTAAACGCCTCGCCGATGGTTTCTATCGTCACGCGGGCGAGCGTCTCGTGGTCCAGGATGTCGCGCATCTCTTTCTGAAAACGGCTCAGGCGCTGGCGGGCCTCCTGGCGTTCGGTAGCAAAGAACTGGGTCGTGTAGACCCGCATCCGCCGGGCCAGCCGCTCGAACACAATTAACAGGAGCACCACATAGAGTCCGGCCACCACCGTACGCGAGACTTCCAGCTGGAGCAGATATGGCTCTACCAGCACCATCCCGCCGACGAAGGCAAAGAAGATGAGCCCGAGGACGGTCAGATAGGTCAGCGCCCGGCTCAAGACCTGATCTACTTTGCCGTGTTTGAGCGTCGCCAGCGAGACCAGCACCACGGGCACCACACTTAGCATTTGTGCCCCCACAACCAGCCATCCCGTGACGGTTTCCGTAACCGCGCCGAACACCGGCACCACACCCAGAACCGTAAGACCAAAGAGCAGCGAAGCCATCAGCATCAGTGCGCTGCCGAGGCGGGGCCAGCCGCCCGTGATTTCTTCGGTTTCATCAGGGCGCAGAAGGGAGAGGACCAGCATGAACGCCGCCGCCGTGCCGATATAGCAGCAGGCGTAAAACAGGATGGGGATAATGAGGCCATCCAGCGTTAGTGGTCCCATGCCGCCGCGCACCGTGATTAGCAGCGCTGCCAGACCCAGCACCAGCGCAGGGAGAAAAGGCAGGTAACACAGCGGCCCGAACGAGCGCTTGATGATGCGTTGTGCATCGCCCAGCACCTTCCATAGCAACAGCGCAGGGAAGCCGATCCAGCCGACGAGCCCCATCAGCGTCAGCGCCTGAAAGATCTGCTCGGCGGTGCTGCCTGCTTCGAGCGGTCCCAGCACCTGCACCATCAGGATCCGCAGCAAGTTGCCGAACATCCACAGCGACGAGACCGCGATGAGCAGAACGGAGAACTGCGCCGCCCGGCTACGCCGCGCCAGCGGCACCGCAATGACGAGACCGATGAGATGAAAAAACGCGCCGAAGACAAACCCCCAGATAGAGAATTGCCAGAGCGAAGGGGAGAGCGGATAGAGAAACGTCGGGTAGCGCGTAAAGCGGACATCCACGTACAGTTGCTCGTCGCCGCGCCGCACCGTGTAGGTGCGCACGCTGCCAGGCGGAATGCCTTCAATCGCTTGCTGGAGATCCTCCTGTGTAAAGTAGGGTTGGTAGTCGAGCAGGAGGAAAATGTCGCCTTCGCGCAGCACCGGCTCACGTTGTCCGGGGCGGTGAAAAACGAAAGCAGCGTGGATGAGGCCGTCTTCTTCTTTCCACGAGATCCAGTCGTAGCCACGTGGCGGTGCATCTGTCACAGGCGGGACCTTGAGTTGTGGAGGTGTATCTGTATCTTCCTCCGTTTGGCTCACCACCCGGTTCACATGCACCCAGTCTGCGGCCATGCGACCGAGCGGCAGCAGGGCCAGCAGGACCGCCGCGATGATGGCGACGCGTGCTATGTTTTCGAAGCGTTGCACGGTGGATGGATGTTAAGCTACTTCAGATAGCAGGGGTACACAAGCAATACCCGATAAGGTACACGGGCGCGTAATCAAGCGAAAGAGAGATGCGGCGAATGGCTACGAAGGCTTGCCGAGCCGTCGTTCGTTTCACCGGATCCGGTACTGGTAGCCATGTACCCTTGTTGATGGCAACCCTGTTCCGGGCTGTCGGTATGTTGCAACACCAACGCTATTCTTGATACCCAACACCCATGCTGATAGATACCCACGCCCATATCTACCTGGATCGCTTCAAAGAAGATCTCTCAGAGGTCATTGCTCGCGCCCGCGAGCAGGGTGTCGAGCGCATCGTCATGCCTGCCATTGACGGGCCGTCCATCCACGAGGCGCTGGCCCTGTGCGACCGCTACGACGGTCTCTACGCGATGGCGGCCCTGCACCCGACGCATACGAAAGACGCCACCGATGCCGACTTCGAGGAAGTAGCGACCTTATGCGACGATCCGCGGGTGGTAGCCGTGGGGGAGAGCGGACTGGATTATTACTGGGATCGCACCTACGACGCCGTGCAAGAGGATTTCTTCCGCCGCCACATCCGCCTCGCCATCGAAAAAGACCTGTCCCTCATCCTGCACCTCCGCGACAAGCAGAACCGCGACGAAGTCCACCGCGACATCGTCCGCCTGCTCCGCGAAGAACGTAATGCCTCCGACGCGCCCGACAAGCTGCGCGGTATCTTTCACTGCTTTACCGGCCCGGATTGGCTCGCCGAAGAAGCCGCAGATCTCGGTTTCCTGCTCGGCCTCGGCGGTGTGCTCACCTTCAAAAACAGTGGCCTTGACGCTATCATCCGCGATGTGCCGCTCGACCGCCTCGTCCTCGAAACCGACGCGCCGTACCTCGCGCCGGTGCCGTACCGGGGCAAACGCAATGAGCCATCCTACACCCGCTACGTCGCCGAAAAGTTAGCCGAGGTGAAGGAAGTCTCGATTGAGGAGATTGAGCGCGTGACGACGGCGAATGCAGAGCGGTTGTTTGGCATTTAGTCGCGTTTGGCGGTATGCGCTCGGTCGAAGTACCATTGGGCCGGGTTCTGGTGGATGTATTCTCGGATCCGGTCAAAGTCGCGCTGGTCCCGGACGATGTGTTCGTAATAGGAGCGCTGCCACAATTTTCTGCAAAAGGGAGTCCACCCGTGTTGCTGAACGCCTTTGATATAGGCATTGGTCGTCATGGTCTTAAACCATTGCATCACCACCGGTAGGGACGCACCCATGTGTGCGTCCACTTCCTTGGGGGTGAGGGTCGGGTGGACACGTGGATCCACCCCCACGGGGTCATGGAGGATGATCATGCCGTGGAGGTGGTTGGGCATGATCACGAAGGCATCTGTTTCGACGGTGGGGAATTTATTGGAGAGGCGATGCCACCAGGCGGCGATCATCTCACCGCCAGCATTGCAATGCATCCTCTCTTGTTTGACTTTGCCGAACCGACAGAGGTGATGCTGCACACATACGGTCACGAAATAGGCACCCGGGGTGCGATAGTCGTGAGCCGCGAGCCGAATTATTTTGCGTCGGGGTAGTCTGTGTGATTGGGCCATGATCGTCAAAAGAGGAAGCATAGCTTTCTTCTCTATGAGACGATGAACGCTGCTCAACATAACCTCACTCCCCGAAAAAGGCCCTGACCGCACCGTGGCGATCAGGGCCTTCCTTGTTTCTATCCTTCGGTGTATCTGAAAAGGCTACCCGTAAGGGTTAGCTCTGGTCGTCGTCTTCCACGACCTCAAAGTCGACGTCTTTCACGTCGTCATCGGCTGGCTCGGAGCCCGTGTCGGTGGCGGCTCCGTT
>DATGCC010000201.1:0-2518 GCA_035312345.1 Rhodothermales bacterium | reverse complement strand
CCAGCTAAAAAATGAGCCAGAGAAAGGGTAAACTGCGGTAAAGAAAGCGAAAGGTGACACGTATGTCGGCGTTATCGGAAGATCTGAAAAGAACGTATATGCAAACCGCGCACGTGCTCAAGGGCAGCGAACGTCGTCAATTCATGGCAAAGATTGTGAAATCATTAGGCCGTGGTGGTCAAAGCTACGCCGCGCGGGAATTTCACTGGGGGCGCAACACCATCCGCAAGGGAATGCAAGAATTGGAAAGCGGCATTCCGATAGCAGATAATTTTTCAGCGCGTGGCCGTAAAAAAGCCGAGGAGAAATTGCCGCATCTGTTGGAAGACATCCGTGCGGTAGTGGATGGACAAAGCCAAACCGATCCCACATTTCAGAGTACCCGTCTGTACTGTCCCCTCTGTGCCAGAATGACTACAACAACTCTTGTCCTATTTTCGATCATCGTGACAGGTAGCTGCTTCCCCTCATCGTAGCACCCTCTGTTTAGCATAGCGCAAACGCCGCTGCTCGGAGCGAGCTTGCTCGGCAATCCAGGGCAGATAATCCTCAAGCGACATCAGGCTCTCATGAAGCCCTTTGATTGGCATCCGTTTGGTCTCTTTGTGTCGATGAAGTACCACCAGTTCACGGTGGGCAGCGTCAACCCAGACGACGATGTATTGCCCGGCCAGCGCCTTGCTGACGTAGTAGGACGTTTTATCGATGGTCATCGAACCATTGGCGCGGACTTTGCGTACAAAACGCTTGCCTTTGATGTGCCAGAGCCAACGGTCGGGATCGACCCAATCCGGTAGGGCAGGCAGAGCGGGCAAGTTGGGGAAAGCAGTGGCCGGTGGCTGGTTATCACAGGCGCTGCCTTGATGCGGGCGTTCATGATGATAATGGTAGTGAAAGTGTTCGAAGACCTCGGCAGCTTGCGGGATATCCTTTGGCAAGTTCACCTGGATGCATTCTCGCTCCAGAGTGCCGTGTAGTCTTTCTACATAGGGATTTTTATCGGGACGATGCGGTGGACAGAGAATGGGTGTGATCCCCAGGCATAGGAGAAAGCGCTGCACCGCAGAAGGAAAATCGCGCATTCCGGCGGGCCCTACCAGGCGGGGGTCACGATCCAGGCGGAGTTGCTCAGGAATACCGAGTTTCTGAAAGCTGAGCGCCAGTGCATACACAGTGGTCTCTGCCGCAAAATCACCCCGGATTTGGTAGTCGAGCCAGAAGGAAGTCCCCTCATCCACAACATTCAGGACCTCGACCGCGTGCTGTTGCTTGCCATCTGGTTCAGGCGGGATGCTGGTAATGTCTTTGAAGTCCATTGCCCAACTGGTCATGGGTTCCGGACGCTCCAGGGGTTCATGTTCGATGGGTGCCGGACGTGTAATGCGTCCGTGCTCATCTAGGATACGCCAGATAGTGCGCGTCGAGCGCGGCGGTGCGAGACCCAGGGTTTTGAGTTCTTTATCGATGCTCAGGTAATGCAACAGTGCTTTGGGGCCCGGTATACGGCATAAGTTCTCAGGCGGATGATCGCGCATCTCCAGCACACGCTGCACAATGCGTGGATCAGGGCGTGGATAGGGCGTTTTGCGGCGTCGGGACAGCCCGCGCAAGACAGATTCGTCATCGGGCGCGGCTTGACGGAGCCGCCGACGCCACTTGCGTACCCATCCGACCGAGTAGCCAAGCTCTTCTGCCATACGCCCGTGTGTCCAGTGTGGGTATTGTGCTTGCAGCTCGCGTAGTTTCGCCCGCGCCGCATAATGTTGCTCCTCCATGTGCCTGTCCCCCATAACAGTAATTTGCTTGCAGGGAGAGCATAGGCAGTCACAGGCGTACGGGCAATGCTTAGTAGCAGGATGCTACGATGAGGGGAAGCAGCTACCTGTCACGATGATCGAAAATAGGACAACTCTGCCCAACAGTTTAGAGTAGAATGTGGGGCGGAGAACAGGAACCGACAAGATGTCAGCATCAAATGGCAAGCACCCCCAAACCGAGGTCCAGCCGCGAGCCACCCGCCGACGGTTTAGCGCGGCCTACAAACGGCAGATCGTTGAAGAGGCAGCCCAATGTGAATACGGTGAATTGGGAGCCTTGCTACGGCGTGAAGGTCTGTACCACTCGAATCTGGCGAAGTGGCGTGAGGAATATGCTGCCGGAACCTTGAGTGATAAACCACGCGGGCCGCGCGCCAATCCGACTGCTGCTGAAGTCAAGCGCCTGGAACGCGAGAATGCCCGTTTGCAACGCAAATTGGAACAAGCCGAGGCAATCATTGAAGCGCAAAAAAAGCTCGCCAGGCTGCTGGCGAGCCAACAGGAGGACGAGACGCCGTGACCGCCATTGCTCAGGAATTGAGTCAAGCCGTGGGTATTTCGCGGGCGTGTGAAGCACTGGAAATCCCGCGCAGTCGCCTGTATCCACGTCAGGACACCTTGGCATCGTCACGCCCCACATCCGCTCAAGCTTTATCCGTTGAGGAGCGGGCAGCGATACGAGCTGTGTTGAACAATGAGCG
>DATGCC010000200.1:0-5982 GCA_035312345.1 Rhodothermales bacterium | reverse complement strand
CAAGGGCAATGAGCAGTGGGCTACCGATGTAGCTGCTGCTAAACGCGCCGATCAGAATGAGAAACTCGCCGACAAAGCCGTTCAGTCCGGGCAATCCGGCCGAGGCCAGCGCCGTGAAGACCATAAAGAATGTCAGCACCGGCACGCTCTTGGCAATGCCGCCAAAATCCTCCATCAGGCGCGTGTGACGGCGTTCGTAGAGCATCCCGACGATGAGGAAGAGTGCGCCCGTCGAGATGCCGTGGTTGATCATCTGGATCATGGCACCCTGCATGCTCTCGGCGGTGAACGCAAAGATGCCGAGCACGACGAAGCCGAGGTGGCTCACTGACGAATAAGCAACAAGCTTCTTCGCATCCGGCTGTGCCCTGGACACGAGCGCCCCATAAACAATGCCGATGACGGCAAGCACAGCAAACAGCATCGCGTATTCGGTGGCGGCATTGGGGAAGAAGGGCAGGCAAAACTTGACGAGGCCGAACGTGCCCATCTTCAGCAGCACGCCTGCCAGAATCACGGAGCCGCCTGTCGGTGCCTGGACGTGTGCGTCGGGCAGCCAGGTGTGAAACGGGAAGAGCGGCACCTTGATGCAGAACGCCAGTGCGAAGAGGAAGAACAGCCACGTCTGCATCCCCAGCGGCACATTGTAGCTGATGAGTTTGAAGTAATCCGTCGTGAAAACGCCATCGTTGACCATGTTGCCCGCCGCATAGCCAAGATACAGAATCGCCACGAGCATCAGCAGCGAGCCAATAAGCGTGTAGATGACAAACTTGATGGCCGCGTACACCCGGTTCTCGCCGCCCCAAATGCCGATGATGAAGTACATCGGGATCAGCGTCAGCTCGAAGAAAATGTAGAACAGAAAGATGTCGTACGCACAGAAAACGCCCGTGACGCCCGTTTGCAGGATCAGCAGCAGCGTGTAATACCCCTTGAGTTGCTTCCCGATGTACGTCCACGACGACAGCACCACGATGGGGCCGAGCAGCGTCGTCAGTAGCACCAGCAACAGGTTCAGCCCGTCGATGCCGACGTAATATTTAATGTCGAAGGCTTGCGAAATAATCGGCCCGGAGATCTCTGCCATCTGCGGCACATCAGCCGGGGCCGACACGCTAAAGCCCGAAATCAGCAGCAGCGACACGAAGAACGTCACCGTCGTCGTGGCAAGCGCGGCCCAGCGGATCGCATTGTCGCTCCGCATGAGCATCACAGCAAGCGCCCCGAGGAGCGGCAGGAAAATGACAATGGATGTGATGTATGGCATCATGTACGTCGTTTCAATCGATTACCGTAGGGGCAAACCTATGTGTTCGCCTGTCTTTCTTCAAAGTCCTCACCTCACCCGAGCAGCATCAGCGCGATCACTACCACCACGCCGAGCACAATGCCCATCGCGTAGTTCTGGATAACGCCCGTCTGCACCTTGCGCGAGTCCCAACTGATGGTTTCTGCCAGCTTCGCCAGCCCGTTGACGGTGCCATCCACCACGATGCGGTCGAACGCCGACAGCGCTTTCGAGCCCGATTGCACAATGGGACCAACCACGACCCGCTGGTAAAATTCGTCCCAGTAGTACTTGCCCTGCCACGTCCGGTACAGACCGCCGAAGCGCTGCTTCAACTGGTCATCGTAAGCGAGACCGTGCTTCTTGTAAGCCGAATACGCGAAGTAGACGCCACCCAGCGCAATCAGCGAGCCGAGCGCGATCAAACCCCATTCAATGGCGACAGGCACATGGTGCGCGAGTTCAGCCTCTGCCACAGGGCCTTCTCCGGCGGCGAGGTAATGATGGACCCAGCTTGCGTGTTCGCCCAGAACCGCTGGGAGTCCGAGGAAGCCGGCTACCAGCGACAGAATACCGAGAATCCATAGCGGCGTCGTGATCGTCCAGGGCGACTCGTGTGGCTTGACTTCGTCGGCCTGCGGCCAGCGCGGCTCCCCTTCGAAGGTCAGCATGTACGAGCGCATCATATAGAAAGCCGTCAGCAGCGCCGTGATGATACCGATGATCCACACAAACCACGCATAGGCATGACCGTCGTAACCGTATTCGAAGGCTTTGAACAGAATCTCATCTTTCGAGAAAAAGCCTGCCGTCAGCGGAATGCCGGAGATGGCGAAGGTGGCGAACAGGTACGTCCAGCGCGTGGAGGGCATGTATTTCTTAAGACCACCCATCGTGCGCATGTCCTGCGGGTCGAGGTGGCCCTCATGCCCGTGGTGCTCCAGTTCGTGCTCGACTTCGTGCATGCCATGGATAACGCTGCCGGAGCCAAGAAAGAGGCAGGCTTTGAAGAAGGCGTGCGTCATCACGTGGAAAATGGCCACGAAGAACGCGCCGACGCCTGCTGCCATAAACATGTAGCCGAGTTGCGAGACGGTCGAATACGCCAGCACGCGCTTGATGTCGGTCTGCGTAATCGCAATCGTCGCCGCCATAATGGCCGTCAGCGCGCCGACGACGGCCACGAGCATCATCATCTGCGGCGCAATGAGCACCAGCGGCGAGAGACGGGCAAGCAGGTAGAGACCGCTCGTCACCATCGTTGCAGCGTGGATGAGCGCGGAGACGGGCGTCGGTCCGGCCATGGCGTCGGGCAGCCAGACGAACAGCGGAATCTGCGCACTCTTGCCCGTCGCGCCGATGAAAAGCAGCAACACAACCCAGTTGGCCCAGGCTGGAGCACTACCAGCGGCAAACGAGCGGGCCGTCTCCATAATGCTGTCGAAGTCGAGCGCGCCGATATTCTTGAAGAGAATAAACATCGCCATCAGGAAGGCAAAGTCGCCCACGCGGTTGACGATGAACGCCTTGTTGGCCGCCGCGCTGTTTTTGAGGTCGGTATACCAGAACCCGATGAGCAGGTACGAGCACAGCCCTACGCCCTCCCAGCCGAGGAAGAGCACCGGCAGGTTGTCCGCCAGCACCAAGTTGAGCATGGCGAAGATGAACAAGTTGAGGTACGCAAAAAACTTCCAGTACCCCCGGTCGCCATGCATGTAGCCGATGGAGTAGAGATGGATCAGCGCGCCGACGCCCGTGACGATGAGCGTCATCAAAAGCGACAGGTGATCCACCCGGTAGGCAAACGCGACATCCAGCCCGCCCGCCGCCATCCAGGTGTAGTAGGTGGAGACGTGCGCCTCGCCGTGCAGCGTCAGGAACAGATATACCGTGATGGCAAACGGAATCGCCACCAGCATCGTCGCCAGCCCGCCGATCAGGGTTTCGTTTTTGCGGAGCGCCGGGATGAAAAGCCCCAGCACGCCATTAAACACCGCCCCGGCCAGCGGCAACAGCAGAATGAGTCGAACGAGGAAGTCGATGTCCATATGGTTTAGCTGTTAGCTAGCAGCTATTAGCTCTCAGCTTCTTTATATCAGCGTTTCTAGCTGACGGCTGACAGCTAACCGCTGATAGCTAATATTTAAACAGGTTAATCTCGTTGATGTCGACGGTGAGCTTGTTGCGAAAGATGGCGATGACAATGGCAAGGCCGATGGCCGCCTCTGCCGCCGCAACGCTCATCACGAAGAACACCAGAATCTGGCCCGACGTGTCACCCATCGACTGCGCCAGCGCGATCAGGGTCAGGTTCACCGCGTTGAGCATGAGTTCCACCGACATCAGAATGACGATGGCATTGCTTCGGAAAAGCACCCCCAGCACGCCGATGGTAAACAGCACGGCGCTCAAGGACAGGTACCAGTTCAGCGTTATTTCCATGATTCCTGGTTGCAGGTTATCAGGTTTATCAGGTTTTGGGCTTGCAGATTTGGTTGCTAAATAGAAACCAGCAACTAGAAACCAGAAACTTTCTTCAAACAAACCGTCGTTTGGCGAGCATCACGGCCCCGATGGTAGCGACCAGCAGCAACACACCGATGATCTCGAACGTCAGCGCATAGCGCGTAAACAGCGCCACTGCGATCTCCGTAGCCGTGCCCGACACGACCGATTCCTCTACCGCTACCGGCTCCGGCAACGCGCCCAGCCCCATCGCCAGGATGTAGACGAGTTGGGCCAGCACCGCCATCCCCAAAACAAAAGCCGCCACCCTTTTCCAATCGAAATCCTTGAAGCGGGGTAAGACGGCGAGGTTGAGGAGCATGATGACAAACAGAAACAGCACCATGATGGCCCCGGCATACACCAGAATCTGAATGACGCCGATGAACGGGGCATTAAGCGACATGTATAGCCCGGCGATACAGAACAAGTTGAGCACCAGCCACAGCGCACTCGTCACGGGGTTGCGCGCCAGCAGCATCCCGAGTGCAGCAGCGATGGCCACAATCGCCAGAAAAAAGAAGAGCAGTTGCGGAAGCATGAACGTGGTGGGTGATCTACAGGCGTAAAAGCTGTTTTGAGTCGGGCAGCACACCGACGGACCCTGCCGTAAGCGCCTGCCTGAGATAGCGAGTGAAGTTAGCCAAATCGCAAAGCAGCAACAAGCAAAGATCACGTTAATGCCTTTGCCTGTGGGGCCTAAGTATAACAAAAAAACGCGAACACCTGTGACCAGCACGCCGGGTTTTCGCGCGTCTCAACAAGATCGGTACGATGCGTTGCCTCAAGGAACGCCCGATTCTGCCGATATTCATAAAATAGTACTCCCCTTTTTTGCGCATACGTTCCGCGCAGGGGCTGATTTTCCTACCACGAACGTCTCTATCCCCGATGGCTTTTTCCGCTGAAATCAGTCGGTACCAGCCAGGATGCATCTTTTTCCTGGTCGATCAATCAACGTCCATGAACCTGCCCTTCGGCAGCAATGGGACGAGCCGGGCCCAACGCCTCACGCAGGCCATCAACCGGCTGTTGCAGGAGTTGGTGATGCGTTGCACCAAATCACAGGATGAAGGCGTCCGTCCTTATTTCGATGTGGGCGTTTTTGGTTATGGGAGCGAAGCTTTTGGCCCCCTGCTCGGCGGCACCCTGGCCGGACGCCCTCTTGTCTCCGTCCGCGAGGTAGCCGAACATCCACTCCGGCTGGAATCGACCAAGCAAGAAGTCCCCGATGGCAACGGAGGCACCATGACAACGGAGGTGCGCTTTCCCATCTGGTTTGAACTCGACGCCCTGGGCAAAACGCCGATGTGCGCGGCGCTCCAGGAGGCCCACGCCATCCTGCAACCCTGGGTAGCGGCCCATGCCACCTCCCTCCCGCCGCTCATTTTCAACATCACTGATGGCGAAGCTACCGACGGCGACCCACAAGAGGCGGCGCAACGGTTGCGTGAGTTATCCACAGAGGACGGGTCTGCCTTGCTTTTCAATGTACACATCACGTCGAGCGAAGACCCCGGTGTGCTTTACCCGGCCCGGCCCGGCCACCTCCCGGACGATTTTGCCCGTCAGCTTTTCGAGATGTCGAGTGTCTTGCCAACCTCATTCCAGGAGCGATTCAACGAAGAGGGCTATGACCTCTCGCCGGACGCGCGCGCGTTTGTCTTTAATGCAAACGTTGAAAATGTCATCCAGTGTATTGACATCGGCACGCGGTTGAAGATGCAACGGTAGGGATCGGAGTGCGGAAGGCAGGGCGCGAAGAGCGTCTTAACGACTTTGATAGATCGCCCTCCGCCTCCCGCTCCTCGCTTTCCGAACGCTATTGTCGGGAAAAGCATCATCGTTCAACTTTTTTTACTATTACAAATTCCGCCCCCTCCCCCGATGCTACGCGCACGATGCTGACGCTGCATATTACCGCTCATGCGCTACACAAAGAAGGCACCGAATCTCGGCACTGCGAAGACGCCTATGCCTACGATGCAGCCAAGGGCCTCGCTGCCATCGCCGATGGAGCCAGCGATGCCTTTGAGGCGGGAGCCTGGGCCCGCCTGCTCGTCACCACATTCATCCATAATCCCCCAGCCGACGATCCGGCGGCGCTAGCCGACTGGGTTGCCGGACCGGCGCGCGCCTGGAACGCCTCCCTGCGCTGGGAAGAGATGGCGTGGTATGCCGACCAG
>DATGCC010000199.1:0-2036 GCA_035312345.1 Rhodothermales bacterium | reverse complement strand
CCCACTGGCGAGCACATGGTCCAGCCCGCCATAGCCGATGTCGTAGGCCCAACCGTCGCCGCCGACGATCCAGACGCTCTTCCGGGCGAGGACATCAGCGAGACTCAGCAGGTCGCGGGCAGCCGGGTCGGCGCGGTCTTGCAACTGTGCTTTCAGCCGTTCCACCCGCACCCTTTGCGCGTTGATGGCTTGCTGGTCGGACTGGTCGGCTTTCAGCAGTGCGTCGGCGTCTTCGGGGCCGATGGCTTCGCGCAACTGATGCACCAACTCGCGGGCGTAGGCTGCCTGCTTGTCGAGCGACAGCCGCATCCCCAGGCCAAACTCGGCATTGTCTTCGAAGAGCGAATTGCTCCAGGCCGGTCCGCGCCCCGCCTTGTTGGTGCTCCACGGCGTCGTCGGCAGGTTGCCGCCGTAGATCGACGAGCAGCCCGTGGCGTTGGCAATGAGCGCCCGGTCGCCGAAGAGGCGCGTCAGCAGGCTCAGGTAGGGCGTCTCGCCGCAGCCCGCGCAGGCCCCGGAGAACGCAAAGAGCGGCTCCAGCAATTGCACATCTTTCGACTTGGTGAACTTGAGCGGACAGCCGTTGTCGGTGACCTCGGGCAGGTCGAGGAAGAAGTCCCAGTGCTGGCGGCCCTGATCGCGGAGTGGTGGCTGTGGTTCCATGTTGAGCGCTTTGCGCCCGACCTGGCTCTTGTCTTTGGCCGGGCACACCTCCACGCAAAGCTGGCACCCGGTGCAGTCCTCGACGGCTACCTGTAAGGTGTACTGTTGATCCGGCAACTCGCGCCACATCGCGTCGGCAGTGAGGAAGTTCACCGGGGCGTCGGCCAGCATCTCGCCCTCCACCACTTTGGCGCGGATGACGGCATGCGGGCAGACCATCACGCACTTGCCACACTGGATGCAGAGGTCCGGCACCCATACCGGCACGTCGAGCGCCAGGTTGCGCTTCTCCCATTGCGTGGTGCCACTCGGGTAGGTGCCGTCCTCGGGCAGCGCGCTCACGGGCAGGAGGTCGCCTTCACCTGCGATCATCTTGGCCGTCACGTTCTGCACAAACGCCGGGGCCTCTGGAGGGACGGTCGGAGGGATGTCAATGGTGCTGGTGGCTTCCTGCGGCACCTTGACCTCGTGCAGGTGTGCCAGTGCCGCGTCCACGGCGGCGTAGTTCATACGGACGACCGCCTCGCCGCGCTTGCCGTAGGTCTTGCGGATCGCTTCTTTGATTTTGACGATGGCCTCTTCGCGGGGCAGGATGCCGCTGAGGGCGAAGAAACAGGTCTGCATGATCGTGTTGATCCGTGCGCCCAGGTTCATCTCCTGTGCTACTTCATAGGCGTCGATCACATAAAAGCGCAGGTTTTTGTCGATGATTTGCTGCTGGACTTTGCGCGGGAGGGTATCCCAGACGGCCTCCGGGTTGTGGGGACTGTTGAGCAGAAATGTTGCTCCTGGCCGCGCCTGCTTGAGCGTGTCGTAGCGTTCGAGGAAACCGAACTGATGGACCGCCACGAAGTCGGCTCGCTGAATCAGGTAGGTGCTGTGGATGGGCTTCGGGCCAAAGCGCAGGTGCGAGATGGTGCGAGCCCCTGCCTTCCGCGAGTCGTAGACGAAGTAGCCCTGCGCGTAGTTTGTCGTCTCTTCACCGATGATCTTGATCGAGTTCTTGTTCGCGCCCACGGTGCCATCGGAGCCAAGGCCCCAGAAGAGCGCCCGCGTCACATCGTCCGGCTCAATGTCAAGCGTGGCATCCCAGTCGAGGCTGGTGTGTGTCACATCGTCATAGATGCCGATGGTGAAGTGGTTCTTGGGCTTTTCGGACGCTATTTCATCGAAGAGGCTCATGATCATGGCGGGCGTAAACTCCTTCGACGATAGCCCATAGCGTCCTCCAACGATGGTCGGGAACGTCGCAAACGGGGCTGTGCCGCTGGCGATGCCTTCGCTGATGGCGGTGATGATATCCTGATACAGCGGCTCGCCCGCCGCGCCCGGCTCCTTCGTCCGATCCAGTGCCGCGATGGTGCGGACGGTGG
>DATGCC010000198.1:0-8863 GCA_035312345.1 Rhodothermales bacterium | reverse complement strand
CGCCCAGCCCAGCACCTTTTTCACCCGCCGTGCTTACGAACGTATAGGCGGCATCGACCCGGCGCTGCACTACGTAATGGACTGGGATCTGTGGTGCCGTTTCGCACAGGCAGGGTGTACATTCTATTTTATCAACGAGGTACTGTCGGCGGCGCGTACTTATCCAGATACCAAAACCAGCGGCGGCGGCAGCACCCGACTAGCAGAAATACTTCGGCTCAATCGCCGCTACAAATCAACCCCTTGGCCGCTGGCTGCCACGGCGCATGCTTATCACGATCTCATTGCTTCTCGGTGGCCCTATATGCATGCCCTTCTGCGCCACCTGTGGCGAACGCTTGCCAGAAAGCGATTTATGACACCAAGCCTTGTGCATGGTCTTGCCTTCCCAGATCAGATACCCGCTACGCCTGCGCGGGTTCATTTTCCCCACTATGGAAACCTTGCACGCGTCTTACTTTACCTAGATCATGCACAAGAGAATCTCCCTTTGCGTGCAACACTCAATGGCCGTGCCGGAGTACGTCATCATACCACCAAGGGCACCGGCTTCACCTGGGACTTTTCTTCCTTGCAATACGTTGCAGAGGTGGACCTGGAAATCCACCTCAACAGCACTCAGCCTCACTCAGACATCCGGTTACGCAAGGTGATACTTCAGAAGTAACCAATTAATAATAACCTACAAACCTTCCCCTCTCCTCTACAACAAAGAAAATGGACAGTCAATGAAACTGCCCAAATGACCAAAATGAGTATTAGCGATAGGCTACCGTTGTGTCGCTACGGGCTAACAGAACCAGCACGACCAGACTCACTGTTAATCAGACACCCGTTACCCCCAATTTGTGCAAGATGCAGGACATGCCGATTCCCCGGATAGAGTTCTCCCGAGTCCAACCCGGCACCACAACCCTTAGTGATGTGCGCTGGGCATACCGAATCTTTCTGACCATTGATGTAAGCGATGAGATTAAGCTAGAACGCATACGGCTGACGTATAGAACCCTCCCGGCCCTCCGCCGCCGAATGCTAAAGTCTCGTGAGCTTGATCGTGAAAGGCATCGCCAGCGAGCCGATGCCACCCCGCTTGATACTACGCTGGTACAGTGGTGTTATCGACTGCTGCGTTTCGAGGTCATCAGCCCCGACATGGCCCAACGCATTGCTACTGAGCAAGGCACGTTGCTATCTCTCGTCGAGGCTTTGCTAAATATGCCTGACCATGATGAAAACCTTGCCGATGTCGCCCCGCACAATGCTGATCATGTGTCCCGGCTCTACGCTAAATCAATGCCGCGAAGCGGGCACCACTTGCTCACCAACCTTTTGTGTGAATACTTTGGAACTGCCCTCCATTATTGCGAATTTTACACCGGTGGCGATACTTGCTGCCATGCTCTCCCCTGTCACCGAGTCTTTCATCCTTTATTACAAAATCACCTCTTTCTGCAAAAAAGTCACGACTTTGGCTTCAGCGATCCAATAGATCTGCCAGGGAAGTACCTCGTGCAGTACCGCCACCCTATCCCCCGCCTGCAATCTATCTTCGACCACCACACGTCTGTCACTGAAAAAACTGACAGCGAAGATCACTTCCAAAAATTTGCTTGGTCTCAAACCCGCTATTTCATTCGTTTCTGGAAGAAATGGATACAGCCCTCCCAGCCCAACCTCTTTCTACTTAGTTATGAAGAACTGATAGAAGAACCCCGCGAGATGCTTGTGCAACTTCTTAGCTTTATCCAGGATGACGACACCATTGATGAAACAGCCTTGGCACGTACTCTCCAGATGATACGTGTACCCTCTGGTAGCACAAAGCAACGTGGTGTTTTTACCCGGCGCAATATAGAATCCTACCGATATTTCGACGAACAGCTCTACCACGACATTGAGAAAACCGTCTTTGAGGCATGCTCAGGCCTCTCCCTTGAACGCATATTTTCCAAATAGAAAGAAAACATTTACACCAAAGACATACTTTTCTTTCGAGATGCTCTTTCAAAGCCGAAGCAAGCCTGTTCGGTAGAGTAAGTGCCGATGCACGGCGCGGCGTACGTAAGGATCAACGTGTGTATTGATCTCAGGCCATGAAACGAGCTGACCATGTGCCCGCTCGCGCAACCGGGCCATCTCCGCCTCGCCCACCTCGGCCCAATCCATAGTCTTCTGTGCCGCATACACGCGGAAGGCTCCCAGGAACCGGGACAGACAGACCATCTTCGCCCCGACCTCCTGAAACCGCAGAAGCAGGTCCCAGTCAAGCGCGAACTGGAAGGATTCGTCTACCTGCCCGCCAGCAGCCTCCCATATGCGCCGCCTCCAAAACATGGTTTCCTGCGGGACGTAATCGGCCCAGTTCAGGATATTTTCGTCGTGACGCGGCAATACCCACCTCCCGATTTCCTGATCGTTCTCATCAATGAGAATGCGGTGTCCGTAGACCACATCCACCTCTGGGTGCCGGGCAAAGTAATTCGCCACATAAGGCAATGCACCGGGTAGCAACAGGTCATCCGAGTTGAGCCACGCCATAATCTCTCCTGTAGCATGGGCAAACCCTAGATTGATAGCATGCGCCTGTCCCCGATCTGGCTCCGACGCCACATGGGCACACTGCTCCTGATAGCGCTCTAGAATGGTCTCCGTGCCATCGGTAGAACCGCCATCCTGGATGATATACTCCAGATTGTCATATGGTTGCCCAAGTACACTCTTGATGGTACGTTCCAGATAGTCGGCGTGGTTGTAGGCTGGGGTCACAACCGAGATGGTGGGGGGATCTGCGACGTTACAGCGGGTGGCATGGTAACGCCGAGGCACATCCAGAGGACGAGGTGGGTGCTGTTCGAGGGTGCCCAGACGCGGACGAAATAAAGCACGTATCGGATACAATGCCCTGCCCCAAAGGCGGCGCAAAACACCCCCTAACCGGAACGAAAACAAGTAGCGTAACGAGCTACGCCGAAATCGGTCCAACTGATGAATGACAGCCTCTTTTTCAATCAGGGCTTGATGTTGCTCCTGAATCTTTTGCTCTTTTTGCTCTATCTCCTGTTGTTTATATGCCAAGAGTTCGTCTTTAGCAGCAAGCTCGCGTTCCTTGGTGACTATGGCTCGCGGATGGGTTGCCACTGCCGCCTTGAGGGTCTCGATCATGGGTTGCAGGCTGGCAAGGCGGTCCTGCTGTGCTTCCATCTTCCACTCCCGCCGCTGAGTCTCCCCCTCCCTTGCTTCGATATCGGCTTGCTGGCTGGCAAGCTGTTCTTCTCGTGCCGCCAACGTCTCCTCCTGTGATCGGAGGATCTTTTCTCTGTCAGAAAGCGCGCGCTCATCTTCTGTTAGTTGTTCTTCTCGTGCCGCCAAAGCGGCTTCTTTTGTGGCTAGCATGGCTCGCTGTGCCAGCAATTCATCAGCACGGGCCTCCTGTGCTGCTTCACGAGCCTGGATGGTCTGTTCTTTTTCGTGGATGTGCTCAAGCCGGGCTGCCAGCACCTCATCCTTCGACTGCACCAGTTCATCGCGAGCCGCGATTTTTCCTTCCAGCGCCACCTGAAGATCGTGCAACCCCTGAACGATCTCCTGCTGAGCGGCCAGTTCTCGTTGCAACGAGGCAATCACCTCTTCGCGGGTTGCCATTGTCTCTTGCTGAGAAGCAATGATTGCGTCTTTGCTCTCTATGGACCGTTCCTGCTCTTCCAGTGCACGATCTCTGGCCTGCAGGAGGTTCTCCGCCTGAGCCTGTTCTTTCTCGAAGGCCTGGATGCGTGCCAGCCGCTCCTCTGCCGCTGCATGTATTTCTTTGATGGTGGCTTCTTTCTCCTCCATCTCCCGCAACATCCGGTCATGCTCGCGGCTGCGATCCACCATTCCCAACCAGTCTACGCCATGTGTATGAGCAAAGCTGCGTAGCACCTCCCGAAGGTCAGGTGGATGAAACACCAGCACATCATTCACCACTATGAGTTCATGGTCAGCACTCAAGGCACGCAACCCCTGGCTTACTTCTTCGAAGGTGGGCCACTGCGCTATGATGTGCGGCTGACCAGGTGGAGCAAGAAAGTAACGGGCATCATCAATGAGCACCACACTGCCGGGGTGCAACGGACCAAGAGCCGCCAGTTCACGCAGTAGCGGGCACTGAGAGGTAGCTCCTGCAGCCTGCTCATCGACACACCAGTGAGCATCCAGCCAGAACAGGATAGCCTGTCCTTCAAGTTGCTCCTGCAAATCCGTCAGGGCCTCTGCCGAATCGCCGTGAATGATGGTAATAGCCTCGTCATCCTGGAAGCGGGCCGTAGCAGCCTGGTAATATGATTCGGCCTGCTCAATGGAAATGACCCGTGGCACAAAGGACCTGACGCGTTGGACAGTTTCCCCCTGATACGTGCCTGTCTCCACAAAGAGATCAAAAGACGTATTCTTTGTCAACGCCTGAATTAGATCAGGATCTATGGAAAAGGTAATGGCGCCCATACTGCCTATTTTTTTAACGACGAGGATGCTGGAAGCACTGGCTACAACGAACCAATATCCAGTTACACAATGCTATTCTGTGTCACTTCTCCGCAGTTCTTTTTCGAGTTGTTGAATAATGTCTAGGCGGCGTGCAGCCTCTTCGTGCAGATGGTTGATGAGGGCCAGCCGCTCTTCGCAGACGGTTTGCAAAGCTTCAATCTGCACCTGCAACCCCCCCCCTTCGGTCTTTGCATGATACGGCGCTCGATAATCCCGATCCACCTCATCAGGTACAAAGACAGCATCGGCAAATGCCAACCAGCCCGCATCAGCCTCATGTGCGTTAAAGAAAGCAGCCAGATGATAGCCGTGTTCGTACAGCCAGGTGAACACCGCATCAGGGCGAGCTTGCCCCTCGTAGAGCGGGCCAAAGATCAACTCAACGACCACCCAGGGGCGGCTGTGCTGGAGGGTCCGCTCGGCACCCTTTAACACATTTAGGTCGTTGCCTTGTGTGTCGATTTTCAGCAGCCCTACCCGGATCGGTGCCTCCTGCTGTTCCAGGTAAGTATCCAGGGTGGTTTGCTGAACGGGAAACGAGGCTGGGATCTCCCGCAGAGTGAGAGCGGCAGGCGCATACGCGAGCACAGACCCGGTGGCGCGATCCTGAGTAGCATGGAAATGGACCTCACCCATGGCATTGCCCAGCGCCCGAGGCACCAAGGTTATGCGGTCCTCCGAAGCGACCATCGATTCCAGACCAGCCACATTGTCGGGGTGGGGCTCGAACAACAGCGCACGAGCAAACGGTAGAGCACCAAGCATGCTGCGCGTAAAATCGCCCTGATAGGCCCCCACATCAATAAGCCACGTGGTTTCCACAGATGATCCATGCTGCTCTATCTGGCGTGCCAGCCAATCCTGAAGTGTTGACGAGCGCTCGTCGGCAGACCGCGTGGTGGAATCCAGAGATGTCATCATTTGGTCCAGTGCCTCCCGGCATTGCTTGTAGATAGCATCTTCCATAAAAATCAGATTGCCCCACTGCCCCGAGGGGATATGCGTCGGCTGCCAGGACACGATGATCTTGCCACGATCCCGCTGGATGCCCAGATAGTGCTGATACCCCAACTGCTGGGCCTCCGCAATCAACCCTTCGGGATGAGCTTCTTCCCAACCTGCATACACCCCTTCCGTGAAAAACTCACAGATTAGCACCTCAGCCCGCACCCTGCCCATGCCGCGCAGCACATGCAAGTCGTTGCCCTCGGTGTCTATTTTGAGCACCCCGATGTGGGGTTCCAGCACCCCCTCTTCGGCCAGGCTCTCTAGGCTTCGGCAAACAACCGGCATGCTTTCCTGATGTTGCACCCGTGGGTCGTCAGGCAATGGCACAAGAGAATGATAATAGTCGTGCGCCATGCCATGCTCGTCGAGGCTGAGATAGAGAATTCCTGCCTGATCCTGGTGATCGATGGCGTAGGGATAGAACTGTGAGGCGGTGGCCTCAGTCAGGGTGTGCAGGGTTGCATGATGCCGGGGGAAAGGCTCAAAGAGTACACCCTGTAACCCCTTTTCCATGAAAAAACGCGCAAAGCTCCCTTTTTCCGCCCCGATGTCTACAAACGTCTTGCCTTGCAAGGCATCCCCGAGGATGTCCAACAGAGCGAACTCAATGTTCTGTGCATAGTCTTGCGGTTGGGCTTGCTTGCTCGTGTTAGCCATACGCCACTACCAGTCAAAATCCTGTTCGTATCCGGTCGCCACAAGCACATCACCATACATCGTCTTGAACTGCTCCTTGATGCGGTCCGTGAAATAATTGCGCCAGTCACCTGTTATGCCCTTGCGCTGATGTGCCGCCTGATCTTCTTCACCACGTGCCCGCCCAGTCACCGATTCAAAAGTATTGTACTTGATAATGTTATGCAGGTGGTCAGACGGCACATCTATTTCGCAATAATCGATGATCTGTGTGAAGATGGCAAATTCATCGGCAATCAGATCCTCGTAGCGAAGATGCAAAACATCTGCTGTGAGCCAAGAGCGTTGTATTGCCGCGTTGGCAGCCATGGTGAGTGGAAACACCAGATGACGGGTTTCGAGTGAATCGAACGCCCGGACTCGCGTCTTTGTGGGCAAGCGCAACAAACGAGCGAGAGCAGGCTGATCCACCTCGCTTCCCAGCAATTTCAACAACCCGTCTTCCACCGAAAGTTGTTGCAACACCCCACGCGTGTATTGCTGTCGAGGATTAAGGATTTTGTGACTGATCTTTATACTGAAATAGAGCGACACCAGGGTATCGCGCAGATCACGTTGCACCACAAAAAGGCGATGTCGCCCCTCCAGGCCCTGCAATACGACTTCCACTTTGGGGCGCGTCAAATAGACCGTCGGATAGATGCTCCCAGCTTTGAGCGGTACCTGCGATACATGATCTGAATAGGCCTGCGGCGTCACAAATCGTTCCGGAGCACTGTGTTTCAGAATCTCGGCCACCCACTGCGAACCTGCCTTATAATGTGTGATGTGAAAGACGGTCGGATACTTCATCTGCGAAAAGGCAAATATTTGAGCCCCGCTGCAATACCCGAGCTGAGGCAGATGAAAGTACTATTCTAAGGTGCGAATAGCAACGGGCTGCTTTCTCTCTGATTTTTCCTATCTTCAAGATCCAGAAGCCTTCACAATGCTCCATGTTCATCATCTCCCCATGTCCACTTGGCGCTCTTTTCGCACTGGTTATGTGCAGGTAGCTATCATCCTTCTGACAACCACGATTCTCTTCCTTCTCGTCAACGGAATCGCTTTTTTACTGCTGAATGATGAGCAACCAGACCACAACCCTGTTGTAGACCGCTATGGCAACAGAATCTACGATGCCTACCCTGGCTGGGAGCGGAGCGCAGTCGATTCACTCCTTAACCAGTCGTATCCTAAGCCAAGCTTTATCTATGAAGCCTATTCTCAGTTCAGAGAAATACCCCGGCAAGGCAAGTATGTCAATGTAGTTAAGCATGGCTTCCGTGTAAACCGCCCGCAAGGCCCCTGGCCCATCGATTCGGCTGGGTTCAATATATTCGTCTTCGGCGGCTCAACCACTTTCGGCTACGGCGTGCCCGACTCCTCTACCATCCCGGCACGCCTACAAGCGCATCTAGGACGCCGTCTACAAGGTCGAATTACCAGGGTTTACAATTTCGGGCGGGGCTATCATTTTAGCTTCCAGGAACGGGTGGTCTTTGAATCGCTGCTTCGTCAAGGCCACCATCCAGACCTTGCCATTTTTATCGATGGAGCCAATGACTTCGCCCTCTGGAAGCACACACAAGGACAGCCACGCTTCACGCCTACTCTACGAGGCTTCTTTAGCCAGATCGGACGCCGCAAGGCTCTATGGGCCATCGACCTGCCCGTGATGCATTACCTGCGGCAACGTGAACACAATGCCCAGACAACTGTTGCCATATCAGAATTTCAAGTACCGGATACTGACTGGCAGGAGATGATTGCCCACTATCAGCGCAACCGCCGTATGACCGAAGCCGTCGCCAGGGCGTTCGGCATTGACATCCTGTTCGTCTGGCAACCTATCTCTTCGTATCGCTACGACTATAAGCAATACCATCCGTTGGGAAACACCATCACAGAATCTTCCGAAACCTATGGCGAGCTAGTGGCAGGCATTGCGGCTCGGCCCAACGACCTATACATGCTCAACCTCGCCGGAATCCAGGAGGAAGAGCACCAGAACCTCTACGTTGATATGGTTCATTACAATCCTTATTTCAATGATCGCATCGCGGCACGGATTGCGGAGCGTGTGCAGCAGCTACTGGCGACAGCCCCGGCTTCCCCAGTGCAGCAAGCGCCCCATATTCCCCCTCTAACGACAACCCCTGTTCAAACCAGATAACCCTGTATTACCTGATGACCGACAACACCTTGCAAACCCTTACTGATGATGAAATTCGCCAGACCCGCTGGTATTACCAAGTCGAGCTACGCCCTGGCGTCTACACGGATGGCCCCGAGCAGCATACCGCCGCAATGGTCCGCTCCCTGGCAGAACGCATTGATCTTGCGGGCACGCAGTGCCTCGACCTCGGCACACAAGAAGGGCTCATGGCCGTCTCGCTGGCTCGGCTTGGTGCCGAAACCGTGGTTGCCTACGACCGACTCGACCTGTCTGACCGCATTGCGATGGTAAAAGAAGCATATGAGGTTGATTTCGATTATCAGCACGGGCTGTACCTGCACGAACTTTCTGCGGCCTTGCAAACTGCAGGCTATGATCCGTTCGATGTGGTGGTCTTCGCCGGGGTGCTCTATCATATGATCGACCCGCTCGCGGGCCTCGGTACGGCCCGTAGCTTCGTGCGCGAAAACGGCCTGCTCA
>DATGCC010000197.1:0-7415 GCA_035312345.1 Rhodothermales bacterium | reverse complement strand
GCGGCTGCACGGACGCAGCGCCTACGAAGGAACGGGTATGGGTCTCGCGCTATGCCGCCGCATCTGCGAACGCCACAACGGCACCATCACGGCCCGTAGCACGCCGGGCGAAGGCAGCATGTTTATTGTTACCTTGCCGGTGGTGCAGGCGGTTGCTAGTGAATAGTTGCTGGTGGATAGTGGATGGTTGGTAAGAACCTTCGGTAGTTGCTCACTTCAATCTTTTCCTCTTCTCCCCTCGCTCTCCCCTCTTCCCACACCAAGTTCCAGTGAAACCGCTTCGGGCCGACACCTCTGGAACCGTCCAGACCGGAACCCGTCTGCGCATTCAGGCTTGAACAACTTTGTAACACTCCCCAGCGTTTTGTTCTGAACGAGTCAGCGAGCTATGGCGGGCACTATCGGGCATCTGTTTATTCTCATTGCCTTCGTGGCGACGGGCCTTTCTGGCTTTGCCTTCTTCCGCGCAGCGCAGTATCCCACCGATCCCATCGACTGGAAGCGCATCGGGCGTGTGTCGTGGGTGGTGATGACGGTGATGGTGGTCGCGGCGTGGGCCATTCTGGTCTATCTGATCGCCACGCACCAGTTCCAGTACGCCTACGTTCACCAGCAATCCTCGCGCGATCTGCCCGTGTACTATCTATTTTCGGCATCGTGGGCGGGACAGGAAGGTTCGTTTTTGCTGTGGATCATGCTGACGGGCGTCGTGGGGTTGACGCTGATCAAGTGGGCCGCCCGTTCCTACGAAGCGCCTGTGATGGCGATTATCGCGTTCTGCCAGCTTTTCCTGGTGGCGATGATCGTAGGGTTGCAATTCGGGCCGCTGTCCATCGGAGCCTCGCCGTTCATGTCCATTGCCGAGCGGTTCCCCGACGCGCCCATCTTCCAGGCCAATCCCGACTTCATCCCTGCCGACGGCAGCGGCCTCAACGACCTGTTGCAAAACTACTGGATGGTGATCCATCCACCCACGCTGTTTGTCGGCTTCTCGACGATGATCGTGCCGTTTGCCTTTGCGGTGGCAGCGCTGTGGAAACGGCGCTACACCGAATGGGTGCGCCCCGCGATGCCGTGGACGCTCTTCTCGGTGATGATTCTGGGCGTCGGCATTGCGATGGGCGGCTACTGGGCCTACGAGACGCTCTCCTTCGGGGGCTACTGGGCCTGGGATCCCGTCGAAAACTCGTCGCTGGTGCCGTGGATTGTGGGGGTGGCGGCCATCCACATGATGCTGATCCAGCGCAAGAGCGGCAACGGGCACAAAGGCGCGCTTTTTCTCAGCATTCTCGCCTACATGCTTGTCATCTACTCGACCTTCCTGACCCGCAGCGGCATCCTCGGCGACATGTCCGTTCACTCGTTCGTGGATCTCGGCCTCTATAACCAGCTACTGCTCTGGATTCTGGCGATGGGCGTGGTTGGCTTCGGGTTGTTTGCCTACCGCTACAAAGAGTTGCCGACGCCCACGAAAGAGCCGCATTATCTCTCCCGCGAGTTCATGATTTTTTCCGGTGCGATGCTGCTGTGTGCTGTCGCTGCCGTCGTCATTCTTGGCACCAGTTCGCCCATCTTTGGGCGGATCTTCCGCGACAGTCCGGCAACCGTGCCCATCGAATTCTACAACGAATGGACGTTGCCGTTGGCGGTGCTATTCGTCTTCCTCGCCGGGCTGGGGCAGCTTTTCTGGTGGAATAGGATGAGCGTAGAAAACGTGAACCGCGTGCTCCTCAAGCCCATTGCGCTGTCGGTAGTGAGCACGCTGCTGATTCTCGTGTTCACGCCGTTCGTCGAAGGCACCATCGCGCTCCAGCCAGAGAATATGGCGGACAACACGAGGCAGGCGGCGCTGATGGGCGGGTTCTGGGAAACATACGGACTGGGGCTTTTGCTCTTGCTGTTGTTGTTCGTGGCCTTCTTCGCCTTCTATGGCAATGGACTGGTGCTCTGGCGCATCGGGCGCGGCAACCCGCGCATGGCCGGTGGTGCTATTGCCCACGTGGGGCTGGCGCTGATGGTGCTCGGCATTATTGCGTCCAGCGGATTTAGCAATCCGCTCTCGAATACGCAGCCGCTACCGGGGGGGCGGGAGAACTTCGTGCTGGAGCAGGGCAAGCCGCAGATGGTAGAGGGATACCGTGTGGAGTATGTGGGCCAGGAGCCTGCTGAACGCGGGCGGGTGCATTATGTGCTGAACTTTGCCGACTCACTGGGGCGCTCGTTTACCGTCAAGCCCGTCGTGTACAAGAGCAACAAGGACCAATGGATCCAGCATCCAGATCTCCATGTGTATCCCACGAAGGACATTTTTGTGGCCGTGACACCGCGTGTGCAGATCGAAGACGGGCAGGGCACCCAGACGGCTCAGGGCGGCGAGATAACCGTTGCTCGTGGTGACTCGGTCGTCCTCGGCAGCGATCAGTTCAAGCTTACGTTTGTCACCTTCGACACCAACGTCGATTCCGAATTGCTGCCCGAAAACGCCGAGGTGGCGGTTGCAGCCGTGCTGAATGTGACCAACCTCGCCACCCGCGAGATGCGCGAGCTGCGGCCCATCTACGTCATCAAGCAGGACCGCTCCGTCGAATATATCCAGAACCGGATGCAGGACTGGGATCTCGCCGTTACGTTTACCAAGATGAACGTGGACAACGGCAGCATCAACCTCGCTATTGACGGGGTGGAAGTGATGCCGGAGGATTGGGTGGTGGTGCAGGCCTACGAAAAGCCCCTCATTACCTTGCTCTGGATCGGTATTCTGGTGTTGACAGGGGGCTTCCTGTTATCCATCTACCGACGCATCCAAGATGTCCGCCTCAGCGAGCGGCGCAGTGCAGTGTCAGGGTGAGTCAGCTAGTCGTCAACTTCAGATGTTACTTTATGGTTGATTAGGGAACCGTTTTTAGTAGAGCTTTTTACCAACAAAGCCATCAAGTATCGACTCTGCATAGACGAACTTAAGAAAACACGACCCCTTCACCGCAAGATTTCAGTTTTTCTTCGTTAAGTATATATGTAACTACTAACCATTTTCCTGTCTACTCCTATGTATAAGCTGCCAGCTATCCGTGAAAAGGCCAATCGGCGACATAAGCGCAAAAAATCTTCTGCGAGTGAAGACCGGAGTATGCGGGTCATTCCACAGCGCGAAGGGGGGCTCCCGCTTCAAGAAACTCAGATGAACACCTTGCGCCGCGAGATTGCCAGACAACCGGGGCTCGATGTGATCATGGAGGCGATGAAGGCGGTGGGTAATGATACCCGCGTACGCATCCTGTATCTGCTCTGGCGGCATGGCGAGATCCGGGTCAACGATCTGGCTGAAATCCTTGGACTGACAACCCCCGCAATCTCGCAGCAACTCAAAAAGCTCCGCGAGGCCGCACTCGTGCGCTCCCGCCGCGACGCCCAGACGGTGTACTACCGGATCAATGCAGAATCAGAGTTCATCCACTGCATTGCCAGCTTCTTTGTACAGGAGGAAAACTGACCCCTTTTGTTATCCTGCGACCTGTGCTACAGGGATTGGCTTCTTGTCTTTTCTAATAAGCTGATCGATTTTGACAGGTGGTCTGCGGCGGATAATTTCGTCTTGCCAGGCGGCATTGAGAAGGGCATAGTCGTGTGCCTGCCCCTCTGCCGCAACGCCCTGCACACACAGAAAACCCAGCGCCACGGGCGACAGGCTGGCGCGGGGTGCGCTGCCCATGTTGAGGATTGCGGCCCGCGACAGTCCGTGCTCGAACCCGCCATGAAGCTGACCCAGCACGCAACTTTGCCCGTGGCTCAATTCTAGCACCGCTGCGTCAAGCCGTTGCCACCAGTCGGGATCGACCTCGTCGAGGTAGGCGGCTCCTCGGGCCACACGCTGGCGGGCTGCCTCGGGTGTGATCTGTCGCACACGTTGCGTTGCGCGCCACTGTCGGAGCCATGTAAAGAGCGTATACATCCTGCTATGCTGTGTTAATGAGGCGCAGTCCTGGACGTGTGCTATCTCAGTCCCTCCAGGCGATTGGTCAGCGTCTGCAGTCTGGCTCTAATCGCCGATAGCTCGGCAGCCGGTGCATTAATCTCAGAGCTTCTTACCAGGTCCACTGCGTTGGCCATGACCTGGATAGAGGTATCAAGGGCTTCGGGCGTTTGGGGCATGATGCCTTCATCCAGAAACTGATTGACAACATCGAGCATCCAGTTGGTATAGTCAACATACCAGTGATCGGGCAGGCGGAAGGGGACAAACATTTGCAGGGCCACAAGATAAACTTGCTGGCCTTCTTGCGCGGTGGGCTCGGTTGTGAGCCAGTAGGCATAGGCCAGCGCGACCTGTCGTCGTTCGTCGGTGTGTTTGGTGAATTCGCTCAAATATGCTTCATTGTCACCCACTCGTGCCGGGTCGTAGATCCAACTGAGCGTGAGCCAACTATTTGTGACACGGCGGCGGCGCAGTCGCTCAGCCGAACTGGCCGGGTTGCCGGGGCCCAGGCTCCACGACACGCCTGCTTCTCCCACCCGCCACCACAAATCTGCGATATACTCTGGGACGCTCCGTGTGATGCCTTGCTGAATCAGGTGCATAGCGGTGAGCGAGGCCATCCAGCGCCGGGCTTCGAAGCAGGCCAGGGGGCGTGGGTGAAAGCCCGGCGTGCCCTCACAGGCAAAGCCCGGTTGTGTGGCTACCTGTTCAAAATCGTCCACCAGGTGTCGCAACGCCACGTCAGAGCGCGTCTCGTAATAGGCAACGAGGCGCGACCGGACCAACTCGCCCTGTGCACTTAGTATGGATGCATCTAACGGTGTTTCTGCCACCCAGTCGTTTTCGGTAGATTCGCTGGACCATGTGGGAAACGGGACCGAGAGGGCTATATCGCGCGGATCGATGCTCTGAAGTTCTTCGACGGTCAGGTTGCGGGGCCAGGCATCTTTGCCGAAGAGCGTGATGGCAACATCTCTATCACTCGCAAGCTTTTCGCTGCCAGGTCGGAAGAGTTCGGTTTCCCGATCAACAGTGGTCAGGTTGGCTTGGATGGATCGAATGTAATCGCGGATGGCGAGGACGGTTGCTGTATCGACGTGAACCACCCCGCGCCGTATGATGTCTTCGTCTGAGAAGTTGAAGAAAGCGATATCCAAGCCGTTGCGGCTGGCATGACACGTTCCGCAACGGGTTCTGAAAGAGAGGTCACCAAAGCTGCCATCCCCAATCGCGCCTGTCTTGGTAACAACGAGCGAGTCACCCGTCAACGGATCGAAAATCACGTCGGGAACGTCATCCGTGGGTGGATCTTCGTCTGGCGGATTTTCAAGGTCTGGCGGCTCCGGGTCAAGCTCAGGAGACGTAGGTTGGTCGCACGATACCAGAAAGAGCAACAAGAGAACCACGAGGTAGCGCATGGGGCCTGTGGGTAAAGTGCCGTGCCATGTCGGGAGCTTTATTGAAAGGTACACCGGATACATAAAAAAGGCACAAATTCGCACTACCCAGGATGACAGCCTTGGTACTCGTGTGTTGCGTTTGTATGACCCCTGAACCAGACGCAGGGAGCCACGTCTAAGCACCCTGTTTAATTTTCTGCTCTGGTTTACCGCCTTATGGAACTGCTTCCGTTGCGTAATGGCTTCGTTATCCTTTTTCTAATGGGTGCCGTGCAGGGGGTCTTCCTGGCGGCTGTGCTTGCCAGCAGGAAAGACAACGAGGTAGCCAACCGGCTGCTGGCTACCCTGATGCTGGTCTTTTCGCTTGATCTCGCTACTGCCGCATATCACGCGTCCGGCTACTACGAACACATTCCCTACTTCATTGGGATCGACTATCCACTGGCGTTTCTCTATGGCCCGCTGCTCTTGCTGTACGTGAAGGTCCTCAGCACATCCAGAGGTCGCCTCAAAAAAACGGATGGTTGGCACTTTGTGCCCTTCCTGCTTCTCGTGTTGTATCTGGTGCCTTTTTATGTGCAATCCGGTGTGGATAAACTGGCTTTCCTTAGTGATCCGGGCAGCCAGCATCCGCGCGAGGAGGTGATGGCATGGGTCAACCACGCCAAGATGATTCATGGGCTGGGCTACGTGGGGCTGACGTTTGTGCTGTTGAAGCGACACCACGCCCGCGTCAAGGATACCTTCACGGCTATCGAACGCATCAATCTGGTCTGGCTGCGTAACCTCCTGGTGGGCATTGTCATACTGGCCAGTTTTACCGCTGTGCTCTATGTGCTCTCGCTACAGCATCCTACCCCCACCGTTCTTGGCCTCGACCCCAGTGCGCTCTACGATGACTTCACCTTGCTCGGCCTCACCGTTTTTGTCTACGCCATCGGGTACATGGGATTGCAGCAGCCAGAGGTAATTGAGCCGCAAGCTGTGCAGCCAGAGCCCGCTAAAGCAAAAGCGCAGGCTTACGAAAAATCGGGCATGGAGCCGGAGGCAGCGGTGCGCTACTGCGAGGCTCTGGTGGAATTGATGAACACCGAAAAACCCTATCACCAGGGCGACCTCACGCTCCAGGATCTCGCTGATGCGCTCGGCATCTCTGCGCACAACCTCACCGAAGTCATCAACACACAACTCGGACAGAACTTTTATGACTTTGTCAATAGCTATCGTGTCCGCGAGGTGCAGGAGCGTTTGGCAGATCCCGATTACGTGCACCTGACTTTGCTGGCCATTGGTCTGGAGGCCGGATTCAATTCCAAGTCGACATTCAACGCGGTATTCAAGAAGCACACCCAGATGACGCCGTCGCAGTACAGGAAGCAGAAAGCGGAGACGATGCAGGTTTAGGGAATAGAGCAAAAAAGAAGCTTTCAGCCACCAAAAACACGTCCAGTCCCGCTGGTGTAGACGCAAAAGGTGATCCTCCACGGTACACTAGGGCCTTCCTTTCGCCCACCAACGTGTACCGTAGATATGTTCTATGCTCGTTCTTGCAGGTGCATCCTGCTCCTTTCCGTGCTTGCTTCTGTAGCCCTTGCGCCTGTGGCGCTTGGGCAGACCATCCGTGGGCAGGTTGTTGAGAAAAACACCCAGAGTCCGCTTCCGGGTGCCAATGTAGTCGTCCTGGCAACGGACCCAATGCTGGGCACGACGACCGATGAAGAGGGGTGGTTCGTGCTGCAACAAGTGCCGCTGGGGCGGCATGATCTTCAGGTCAGCTTTATCGGCTACGAACCGGTCATCCTGCCCGAAGTGCTTGTGACGGCTGGCAAAGATGTGGTGCTCACCGTCGCGCTTCGAGAGCAGATCGTTGAAGGGGAGGAGGTGGTTGTGACCCCGGACGTACGAAAGGACCAGCCGTTGAATGACCTTGCCTTCGTCAGTGCTCGTTCGTTCTCGGTAGAGGAGACGCGGCGCTATGCCGGTGGCGTGGATGACCCGGCGCGGATGGCCTCGGCGTTTGCAGGCATCACCACGGGTGCAGG
>DATGCC010000196.1:0-12562 GCA_035312345.1 Rhodothermales bacterium | reverse complement strand
AACTCTTCGATACTGAAATTCGTCCGCCCGATTTCCTGGTTGTCGCCCACGAGCAGCGCTGCCGTGTAGCGGCCCGTCAGCACGTAATCGGTTGCATCAATGGAGAAACCGGTGCCACCCTGCGCGTTGAGGCGCATCCGCTGCTCGCTGAGCACTTTGCCATCCGGCCCCGTCACGCGGAGGCGCACCGGGAACGGCTGCGGCACCTCGCCATCCGGCCCACGCACGATGGCGGCGACATGCGCCTGCTCGCCGGGCCGGTAGACGCCGCGTTCGTTGTAGACGAAGGCCTCGTAGCCGTTTTCGAGATATGCCATCCCGCCCACGTCGAAGTCGGACGTTTCCATGCGGCGGCGCGTCAGTTCGATAAACGACAGGTCTTCGCCGAGCGACGCGGTCACGACGTAGGGCACAAACTCGTCCTTGTACTGCACGAAATCCTTGAACACTGCCACACCGTCCTCACCCGTATTCGCCGACGCCAGCAACTGGTTGTTCTGGCTGAATAGCGAGACTTCAACATTCTCCATGGATCGGAGCGTGGAGATCGAGTTGACCCAGATCCAGAGGTCGTCGCCTGCTTCTTTCGACATCATGCCGAGGTCCGTCGCCACGACCCAGCGGGCGGATTGCTGCCAGCGCTGCTCGGTCTGCCGCGCCGTAATCTTGAAGATGCCCGTTCGCTGTGCCCCGAGGTACTGCGCCACCGAAATCGGCGTGACAACCTCCTCGTTCGTCTCCACCGAAACCACGATGTCTTCGCTATGAATCTGCGAGCCGATGGCGTCCAGGTCCATACCCCAGTAATAATAGCCCTCCGCGTCGGTCAGGTTGTAGGCGTTGAGGACGGGCACGAGGTTGTTGGCATAAATCTTATCGACCTCGATGGTGACCTTGTCGAGGTTGATGGTCGAGAGGCCGAGGTTGAGGTTGCCGTTGCGGCTGAGATAAAACCCCTTGCCCACGAAATCGACCTGCGGTGGGATGTTCTCGCTGAGGAACGTGACCGCGCTCTTGTAATCACGGGCGAGCGTCGATCCATCTACGGCCTTCAGTCCTTCGCGGATGGTGACTCGGTAGCTCTGCTCTGGCTTGAACGGGCCGCGCAGCAGCAAGTAATCGTGCGTCGCCGTGGCCTGCACTTCCACCGCCGGGTCGAGGGTGATGAAGCGGTTGACCCCATCAGCAGGAACGGGCAGGTTGAACCGCACCTTCATGTACTGGCTCGCCGCCGACTCGCGCACCGCCGTCACCTGCTCGATGTGCAGGCTATTCTGCCCTGGCAGCATCGCGGGCTTCGTGATGGCTTCTTCGAGACCAAGGTTGCCGCCGATGCTGGTCATGCCTTCGTCCACATGCAACTCGATCCTGCGCTCATCCACCGACCGTTGCACCGCCGCTGCTTCGAGCGTCACGATCTCGCTCGGCCCTTCGGTCGTCACCTGATACGGAATGCGCTGCCCGTCTTCGTAGCGGATCGACACCTTATCGCGCACGGCATCCGGCGCGACGGGATAGTTGAATGCCACCGTCGCAATCAGCTTTGCCTGCTGGTTTGTGTCCGGATCGTACTCGAAGTTGAGATAGGCGCTCTGCACGTGCAGGCGGGGCGTGTAAAATGTGAACGTCCGCTCTCCTTTCAGCGACAACCCCGTGCTACGCACGGCATCTGCTTTCACCTCAGCGCTGTATTCCGTAGATGGTGCAAGCTTCACATCAGGATAAAACCGCAACTGGTTCACTGCTACCCATTGAAAGCGGCCCGGAATCTCCGGTGAGAACGAAATGGGTTCTCCTTCTACCGGCAAAGCTGCCAGCGAATCACTCACCACGTCCTTTGAGAAGGTGACGGTGAAATTGGTCGCCCGCTCTACCTGCCCGTCCGGCGAGAAATCTGACACTTCGATGCCGGGGCCTCGGTCACAGCCAGACAGCAGGACGAGGATGAATAGTACGCCCAGTAAGTAGCGGGCATGGCTGGCGAACGCAGAAGAGGCAGACATGAGATCACCGTTTTTAACGTCGATGGGAAAAGCACAACGCTTTTCACCCAGGAATGAGGGGCAAACATCATCCAGAAGCCTGCCTAGCACCAATCTTGTGCGAGCAGCCTCCATCATAATATAAGCGTGGGAGCGTTCCTCATTGGATCATCTCTACCCACGGTTCAAAATAAACCTACGGCCCGATGGCAACAGGCGGCGGCATATACATGATTTCTACGAACACCCTCGCCTTACCGTCGAAGCCAAGCATATCGGCGGCGCGAGCCGAGAGGTTGATTTCATCCTCCATCGGGCCGCGATCAATGACAGTGACGAGGACGGCGACTCCAGTGATGGGATTGGTAACGCGCAGGCGGCTCCCGAACGGCAACCCCGCCACAGAGGCAATCAGCGAATCCGGGTGATACACCATACCGCTTTTGGTGCGCTGTCCTTCCAACTCATTGCTGATGACCCGCGCTGCGTACTCGCGCTCGCCCTCGCGTACCTGCGTCACAGCGGGTTTACTCGCTGGCGGTGCCACTTCGGCAACTACCGGCAGCTCTGTCGTGTACTGTTCGACAAGCCCGGCAAAGCCAACCCAGAGCAACAGTGCCAGCCCGGCAGCCAACCCTAGCGCTCCCACACGGCGCAAGATACCTCCCGTACGAGCGGCAGGTCTGCGATCCTGCCGTCTGCGCTGGCTTTGCGGTGTGGTCACAACCAGGTTGCGCGAGGCGGCGTGCAGGAGTGGATCCATCTCCGCATCCATCGCCTCGTTCAGGCGCGCATGATAGGCACACGATTCGCTGTGTTGCAGATAAGACAGGATCTCAGCGTCGGGCGCTTCGTGGTCAGGCAGTTGCGCAAAGCGGTCTGGCTCGGTGCAACGGAGATTTTGTATGGGCATATCGGTTCGATCGGTCATGGCAAGAGTACGCCTCAGCGGCTAGAAAATGTCGGCTTCTCGGTAGGTGGCGCACACTTTGTAGAGGCGCTTCTTGGCGCGGTAGTGCCGCACGCGCACATTCTCTTCGGTCATGCCCAGTTCGGCAGCGATGACGCGGAAGGTCTTACCCTGCCAGTAGTGGGCGTGGAAGATGTAGCGATCGTCCTCCTTGAGCAACTGGTTCATGATCTCCTGCAAGAAATACACGAGGTGCTCCCGCTCAGCCTTCTTCTCAATGCGCGGCGCGGTGCCGATGGTTGTTCGCAAGTACGACCCTTCGTCGTCCAGTGAGACCTGCCGGGTACGGCGTGTTTTGTTGCGCCGCCATTCATCGTTGAGGTAATTGCGTGTGACGGTGGTGAGCCAGGCCTCAAACGAGCGCTTGAGATGCGAACGCGGAGTAAACCGGGGCAGCACACGGGGCAGCTTGTGGCAGAAGAATGCCGTCACCGCGTGCTCGGCATCCTGCCCTTTCAGCCGCTGATGCACCATGTCCGACACAAGCGGATAGGTGCGTCGCCACAATTCAAAATAGGCCGCGCTCTCAAGCACATTCGGACTTGCCAAGGCGGCGAGTTCCTCGTTCGACACCTGCCCGAAATCGTGCGGCTGCCAATCCTGCCCCGGTGGAACGGCGCTGTCGGCTTGCGGATGGGTATTGTGTTTATGCATAGACGCGGTTGGCGGTTTTCTTTTCCAACGCAGAAGGCAGGCGGCAGTGTTACATTATATCGAGTTGTCGATTGTCAAAACAACTTTGCCTGATAACGAACCAGTTGATACCTGAAAACTTCTTCATTGCACCCCAGCATCCCCGCCCCTACTTTGCAACTACCCCATCCGTTCTCTTTTTCTCTCCGTACAACGGCCTGCTGCCATGAAAAACGCTCCGAAAACGCCATTCCGGCAACGTCTGGTGCTCCTGTGCCTGCTGCCCGCCCTCTGCCTGCTGACGGGCTGCTTCACCTTCGAGACGCTCATCAAACTCAACCCTGATGGCAGCGGCACGGTAGAGCAGGTATTTAGCATCCACGGGCCGATGCTGGAAATGCTGGCGTTTTTCGCCGATGAGGACGGCAACCTGCCGGACCTGTGCGATGACGAATCCTTGCAAACGGAAGCAGCGAATTTGGGCGAAGGCGTCCTGCTCACCTCTTCGGAGCGGATACAGGAAGAGAACCAGATGGGCTGTCATGCCTTCTATGCCTTCGACGACATTAACATGCTGACCATCGACCAGGACCCTGGCGCGAAGATGCCCGAAGGGGCCGATATGGAAGCAGATGACGAGGGCGAGGAGGACGACGGCCAGCACGTAACCTTTAGCTTCACGCCGGGCTCGCCCGCTACACTGACCATCCTGATGCCGCAGGAGTTCGAGGGCACACCCGACGACGACGAGGCGTTGGCTGACAGTTCGCAACGGGCCATGCAGATGCAAATGATGCGCGAGATGCTTCAGGGAGCCAAGATGACGCTGTCGCTCCAGGTAGCAGGCACCATTGCCGAGACCAACGCCACCTACCGCGACGGATCGACCATCAACCTGATGACAGCCGATTTCGATGAACTGCTCGCAGATGAAGGTCAACTGACGCTGCTGATGGACTCGAACCCACAGAGCCTGGATGAAGTCGAAGCGCTCTTGGAAAACATCTCGGGCATCGAAATGGAAACCCAGGACGAGGTGCAGGTGCGCTTCGAGTAAGTTTCTTTTTTTCTTCGACGTATCGTTACCAGAATCTGTCGAGGACGCATTTAGTTTTTCCGCCCCACAGTCGATTAAGGAAACACGGCCTATCCAGGCATTTCATTTCTCACAATCAATGTTTTTCCCAACCGCAGTATGATCTATGCCGCGCTACTGCGCAACCACTGGAAAAGTTTTAGCCGGTCTGTGCTGGGAAAGCGTTCCTGGCTGGTCACGCTCGGGCTGATCCCGCTGATTGCGTATTTCGTGTTTGTGCTGATCGGTCTCGGCTATTTCTTCGGACGCCTCTTTGCCCCCACCCTGGCGACGGGCGGTGCCCGGGTGCTACTGAATGCCCACATGCTTGCCATCTTGTCGGGCACCCTGGGCATGCGCTTCTTCTTCCAGCGTCCGCCCCGCATGGAGATCGGGCCGTACCTGCACCTCCCCATCCGGCGCAATCAGTTGCTGCGCTACTTCCAGGCCGCATCCCTCATCAGTGTACACAACTTTTACCCGCTGCTCTTCTTCGTGCCCTTCTGCATGCGCTACGTGATTCCTGTGCAGGGCTGGGAAACGGGCATAATCTGGTTGCTGGGCATTGTGTGCTGCCTGCTCATCACCCACTATCTCAACACCGTGCTGCGCGTGATGGTAGAGCGCTATGCGCGCGTGATGCTGGCCCTGGCCTTGCTGCTGGTGGCTGCACAAATGGTGGACACGTCCATGGGTACGGGCGTGACGCATGAACTCTCGTCGCTGGTCTTCAACCGCCTCGCAACGGGTGACCTGGTGATCCTTGCAGAACTGGCGGTCATCCTGATAGCTACGGTGCTGATTTCTACGCAGGCGCTCCGCCTGAACCTGCACGCCGTCCGTAGCGGCGGGGCACAACGGCGGCGGGCTACCCCGTTTAATCTTTCATTTGGACGCTCGCCCATCCCCAACCTGATTCTGTTGGAACTGATGATGATGTGGCGCAACAAGCGGTCGAAACAATATGTGCTCATTTCGGTCGGCGTATCAACTGCGTATACGGCGCTGCTGCTCTCCGACTTCAATGCCCTCTTTGGCAACGTAATGGCGGCGGCGGTCGGCCTGTTCGCGTCCGGCGTCTTCGCGCTCAACTACGGGCAACTGATGTTCGCCTGGGAGAGCCGCTACTTCGACGGCCTGATTGCCCGCGACCTCAAACCACAGCACATGGTGCTGGCCAAGTTTATGGTTTTGCAGGGCTCCTGCCTCGTGCTTTTTCTGGTGAGCCTTCCGCTGTTTATCTGGCTAGCGCGCGAACTTTTGATGCTGCATGTGGCGTTTCTATTCTACAACGCAGGCGTCACGAGCATCCTGATGCTGCTGCTTGCCGTCTACAACCGCAAGCGTGTCAATGCGTCGGAGGGCAGCTTTTTCAACTACCAGGGCTTCTCGGTGATGCACTGGCTCTGGATCATCCCAACCATCATCCCCCCGGCTGTGTTGATGTACCTGCTCGAAGGCACACCGGGCACAGCCCTCTCGTTGATCGCGGCACTCGGCCTGGTAAGTATGCTGCTGGCCTGGCCATCCAGCAAATTCATCGCTCGGGTGCTCACGCGACGTAAATATGTAATGGCTACTGGCTTCCGCAGTTATGACCATTGAAGTAATTGACCTGCTCAAACGTTACGACCAGCACTTTGCGCTGCACGTCCCCGCCCTCCGCGTGAGCACGGGCGAGGCGCTGGGCTTGGTGGGCAACAACGGCGCGGGCAAAACCACGTTTCTCCGCCTTCTGCTCGACCTCATCAAACCCGATGCCGGAAAGGTGTTGATTGACGGCAATCCGGTGGCCCGTCGCGCCGACTGGAAAGCCCATGTCGGCTCCTACCTCGACGAGTCGTTTCTGATCGACTTCCTGTCTCCCCACGAATTCTTTCGTTTCGTCGGTAGCCTCTACGAGATGGAAGAAACGGAGATCGAGGCAGCGTTGGCCCCGTTCCGCAATTTCCTGCCTGACGAAGCCTTCCACCGCAACCAGACGTACATCCGCGAACTCTCGCTGGGCAACAAAAAGAAGGTCGGCCTTGTGGCGGCTATGATGATTACGCCGCGCCTCCTCATCCTCGACGAACCCTTCGCCAACCTCGATCCCGGCTCGCAGATCCGCCTCAAAAACCTGCTGCGCTCCCTGCGTGAGACACACGGTACCACGATGCTCATCTCCAGCCACGACCTCGGCCACGTCACCGACATCTGCGAGCGCATCGCCCTCCTCGACGACGGCAACATTGTCCGCGATCTCACCACCTCAGACGCGACCCTGCGCGAGCTGGAGGTCTTCTTTACGGTGGATTAGGGGCAGGAAACTAAGAGTCTATGAGACTGAGAGGCTAAGATTTTTACTCCCTAGAATCCGACTCATAGACTCCTGATCTTGACATTACGGAACCAGATGCGGTTGCCGTGATCCTGGAGGGCGATGCGGCCCTGCGTGGCTTTGCCGAAGGCAGGCATCTCGCTGAACTTGCTGCCCGCGACCAGGTCGTTCCACTCTGGCGAGCCAATCTGCGCTTCGAGCAGCTTGTGCCCATTGAGCCAGTGCTCCACATGCCCATCCCGCTGGATGAGCCGCACATGGTTCCACTCCCCAACGAGCCGCGTAGCGACGAAGCGACTCGGAATCAGATCGTAGAGGTCACCTGCCCGGTGCTTGAAGATCAACCCGTCGGCGTGGGCGTCGTTGTCGAGGATCTGCATTTCGGGGCCGGTTTGAAAGGAATACGCATACTCGTCGGATTCCTGGACATTGTAGATAATCCCACTGTTGCCGCCCGGCTCGATTTTCCACTCTAGTTCGAGTTCGTAATTCTCGAACGCCTCGTCCGTCACAATGTCGCCGCCGCCGATGACCTGCCCGGACGAGTCGGTGCGCGTGTCGTCCAGCAGGAACGTGCCGTCCTCTACTTTCCACGCTTCGCCGACGGTGTCCTGCCCGTAGGTGTGCCAGCCGTTAAGGGTTTCGCCATCGAAGAGGAGCCGCCAGCCGGCATCCTGCTCGGCCTGCGTGAGGGTATTTGGTCCGGCGTCCTGTGAGGTGGCCGTAGCGGTGAACGTAGCTCCCGTCTCCTGCGGAATCTGATTGAGCGTATACCACGACTCGGTGCTCCATAGCTCATGCCCCTCGCTGCTGATGAGCGGGACCATGATGCGAATATAGACGACATGCCCCGGCTTCATCCCGCCGAGTTCCAGAAACACGCGCTTCCGATCTTCGGACACCTGCACGGAGTGGAGGGGCAACATTTCTACGTCTTTCTTCGGCCCGCCGTACTCTGCCGTCGGCTCGTACCACCATTGCTGTACGAGGTAGTCTTCCGGCTCAAAGCCATCATCTACGGGGAGCGGCTCGGTGAATTCGATCTCGAACCCATTCTGCCGCGCCTGCACCGCCAGCATCTCGAAAACAGGATTGCCGGTGTAGGTAAACCGCTGGAGACCGAACCAGTTGGTGCCATAGTGACTCCAGTTGCCCGGATTGCCAATACCACCGATGTAGAGCTTGTCGTCGGGTCCCCACATGATGCGGTTGACGCCCGCTTCCAGTCCCTGCGTAAAGCGAAACACCGCACCCTGATACTGTCCATTCACCTGCTCCACGAACACACGCTTGAGGCCGCCGTGCGTTACCTCGCCGTGGATCATCTGGTTTTCGTAGGGCCCTACGTTGAGCGGTGCTGGCTGGCTGGGCGAGTTGCCGATCTCGTCCTGCGGCAGCCACACGACAGGCTGCGTTTCCTTCAAGTTGGCCGTGCCCTCAAAATCTACCGAGCGCGAGCCGTACCATGCGCCGGGCTGGACATGAACGATCTTGCTCGATGGCAGCCAGTCGCCCTGATTGTCCGCCACAAAGAGTTCGCCATCTACGCCCTCGCCGATGCCGTTGGGCGTACGCAGGCCCGACGCGATGAACTCGACGCTGCCATCCTCTTTCGAGATCTTGACCACCTTGCCGCGATCCGGATTTTGCGGCTGGGCACTCGCACCACCGGGCAGAATAGCCGTTGCCAGCGTCGCGTAGAAATAGCCGTCCTGATAGGCCAATCCGAAAGCAAACTCGTGGAAGTTGGGCGTCACCCCCCAATCATCGGCGACGGTGCGATACTCATCAATCATCCCATCGCCATCGTGGTCAACGAGGTGGGTCAGTTCGTGCTTCTGCAAGACGTAGATCTCGCCGTCCACTACTCTGAGGCCGAGCGGTTCGAGCAGCCCTTTGGCGATGCGCGTGACTTCAATGTCGTTGCGATCCTCGGCGTCAAGGTTATCGATGATGTAGACCGACCCTGCCGCATCCCAGGTGCTGAGCACAATCCGCCCGTCAGGCAGGATATCGAGACCCGCCACCTTGGGCTCGAAATCATCGGGACGAATCGTCTCAACCGAGAAGCTGGGATGTACGTCAATCAGCGCATGGGCATCGCCGGGAATGCCTTCAATGATCGGCTCGGGCGGCGTGTAGGGCCGGGCCTCCTTGAGATCCGCAGGGTCAAAAGACAGCGCCTCCGTCGGGATTACGCTGAAATCATCTTCACCGTGCGCGATCCACTGCAATGACAGCGCCATCCCTCCTCCGCTCTGGAAAAAGCGCAGTTCGAGCGGGTGCACCCCTTCCTCCAGATACACTTCGCCGTCCTTCGGATCCGGCCCATGCAAGCCATCATGGTTGACGACAACTTTGTCATCGATATACAGGATGCCGCCATCGTCGCTGACAAGACGGAAGACATAGTTGGTGGTGCGCGGAATGTCGATGAAGCCGGTGGCGTGGACGTAGAAATGTTCCGTCAGCTCACCGAAGGCCGCCACCGTGGGCTGGTGCAACGTAGGCACGACGCCCGAATACACAGGCAACTCGTTGGCTGATGGCTCAGGCATCGTCGTCAGGGTGGGATATTGATAGATGTTGACCACCAGCCCCTGATGATTCGACGTGTCGGCAGGCGGCTCGAAGAGGGAAAAGCTCGGCCCCTTGTTCGCCATCGGGTTTTCGGCAGGTTCTTCCTCCACTTCAGCTTCCCCATCCATCGCGAGGATGAAGCGGACCATCTGCTCTGCATCGGCGGGTTGTAAATCAGGGTGCGGTGTCATTACCGCCTCTCCCACCTGCTCGCTCCAGGCTCCGGTGCCGCCCTGGATAATCTTGCTCGCCAGCATACCCACGTTTTCGCTATTTGCCTCATACCGCTCGGCAATGGACACATAGGCCGGGCCAACGGTCTGTACCTCGGCATTGTGGCAGGCATGACAGTCGCTCCGCGCAATCAATAACTCGCCCGGATGCTTGTCAGCGTCGGGCTTGACCTCTTCGGCCAGCACCCTTGGCTCTTCATCGAAGAACACGGTGAAGTGCGTCGTGGCGTTGGATTGTAGCACGAGGCGACCCTGCACAAACGAGGTCTCGACGCCTTCTGGCTCGAACGTCCCATCCGTCTCATAGCTATCCTCAGCAGCGAGTGAGTTGAGGTGAATATCGAGCGCCACCTGTGCCCCCTCTGGCACACCGCTGATGACGAAGGTGCGCTCCAAGCCTGGATGTCCTTCGTCGTCTTCCATATACTCTGGCGTCTCCGTCACCTCGATTTCGGTGCCGTCATCCGTGCGCAACGTGTACATGAGCATGGCGTGATCGCCCTCGTAGCGATGCCCGCGATATTGTACGTCTACCTCCGTAGCGCTCCCCTCACGCAGCACCCGCCACGGCTCGCGGTACGGACTGACAAGATAGGCATCGCCAAGGCTGATCGGCTGCGGGCCGTGTGCCGTTGTATAGACCGTCCCGTCAAACTCAACGCCATCTCGCCAGACTTTATAGAGAGACGCTCGCTCGGCATGGTAGGCCACCCAAAAGTTATCGCTGAGCGCAAATGTGATTATGCGCGGCTGCCAGTCAAGCACGGACCGAAAAACCCACGGATCGTGCCCACGCTCAGCATCCGATGGTTCTGACGTAGCCGCTGTACAGCCGGCCATCGCCAAGAGTAAAGCAACGAGAAGTACAAGAGAAGTGCGTGCCGGATAGCGCATGAAAAGGAGGCCTCAACGTGAAAATGGGGAGCCTCTAAAGAGAAGGATTTTTTTGCACTGTTTCAATCAGCAGGTACGTGAAAGTTAGGCGGACTAGTGCAAGAATAAATCACCTGTAACCTCCCTGCCTTTGCATCCGTAGGGGTAGACCATCTATATGTAGATAATCTATATCAAAACAGCCTCATGCTTTCTAAACCCATGACGGCGGCGTCCATCAACGCCATTATCCTGACCATCCTTGACCGGGACGATAGCTACGGCTACGAGATCATCAAACAGGTGCGGGATCTTTCGGATGGCGAAATCGACTGGCCCGCCGGATCGCTCTACCCAGTCCTTCATCGGCTGAAAACCGATGGCCTCGTCACCTCCTACTGGCACCAACCCGAGGGCGAGCGTCGGCGACGCTACTACCGCATCACAGCACAGGGCCGCACCGCGCTGAGTGCCGAGAAAAAGCAATGGTTCACAGTACACAATCTTTTGATCCAGCTATGGGGACCGCAAACCAGTTTGACCTAGAACAGGCTATTGCCACCTGGCGACGCTTTCTGGCTTCCAGCCAAGGGCTTCTGCCTGACGACCTCGACGAGCTAGAAACCCACCTGCGCGACGAGTTCGAGGCGTTGCTCGCTGATGGTCTGGATCCAGAAGCTGCTTATCGAACAGCGCAGCAGCGCGTGGGCGACTACGACACGATAGAGAACGCCTACCAACGGCTCTACTGGAAAAAAGTCTATCACGAACGCCGCCTCCGCGATGAACTCTCGGCCCGCCTGTCTATGATAAAAAACTATATCAAGATCGCCCTGCGCAACCTCGTACGCCAGAAGGGTTATGCCTTCATCAACGTCTTTGGCCTCGCTGTCGGGATGGCGTGCTGCCTGCTCATTCTGCTCTTTGTCCAGAAGGAGCGATCCTACGACCGCTTTCACAAGCACGCCGACCGGATCTACCGCCTCGCCTACAGCGCCGAGAGTGGCGGGACCCTGACTGACTGGGCCTACAGCGGCGCGCCATGGGGACCAGCCCTCGCCGAAGAACTGCCGGAAGTGGTGGCTACAGCCCGCCTGCAGGGCAGCCTCGGCGACCAGACAAACCTTGTCGGCTATGGCGATAACTCGTACAGCGAGCGGCACCTGTATCTCGCCGACCCGACTGTGTTTGAAGTCTTCACCCTTCCCCTGCTGCAAGGCGACCCGGGAACCGCGCTGGACGCGCCCTACACAATAGTCCTCTCGGAAACAGCCGCTCGCAAATATTTTGGGGACCAAGACCCCGTAGGAAAAGCGCTCGACATCAACGGGGATGATTTTCAGGTGACCGGGGTGTTCGAGGCGCTCCCATCGAACTCACACATCCGGCTCGACATGCTTGCCTCTTTTGCCACGGTGCTACAGGATCAGCCGGATTATAATTCAGTCTGGCTCTACACCTACGTGCTCCTTGATGAGCCTCATGCTGCCGAAACAGTTCGGGGAAAACTCTCCGCATTTGCCGAACAGCACATCTCACGAGAGGGCTTTCTGGCCGGACTTCAAGGTCTCTACCTCCAGCCGCTCACGGACCTCCACCTGCATTCGCATCGACAAGGGGAACCCGGGCCGGGGGGTAATCCGGCAACGCTCTCTATCTTCTCGGTGGTGGCATTCCTTGTGCTAGCCCTCGCCTGCATCAACTTCATGAACCTCTCCACCGCACGGAGCGCTGGGCGGGCCCGGGAGGTAGGCATGCGCAAGACGCTGGGAGCCAACCGACGCCAGTTGATCCTTCAGTTCATCGGCGAGGCCGTCTTGCTCTGTACGCTCAGCGTAGTGTTGGCCGTTGGGATGGCGTGGCTCTGCCTCCCCTTCTTCAGCACACTTGCCGGGA
>DATGCC010000195.1:0-6872 GCA_035312345.1 Rhodothermales bacterium | reverse complement strand
AGGGTCAGGTTTTCTACATCAGGGCGGGTGTACTGGAGCAGCGCATCAATGAGGTGCCACATGCGCTGGATGCCGTTTTCCGCCGACGCGATCCATTCAGTAGCCTCCTCATTGATGGCATCGCTATAGCGACGGGAGAGCAGTTCCAGATACATCGATGTGGTTCGTAGGGGCTGGCGCAGGTCGTGGCTGGCCGCGTTAGCGAACATGCGCAACTCCTTGTTCGAATGCTGCAAGGCGGTAGCGGTCTCTTCCAGGGCCTCCTGTACCGCGTTGCGCTCCGTCACATCGCGCAGGGTAGCCAGCGACGCAGGTTCGCCTTCCCATACGATGTCGGCGGTTCGCATTTCTACCACGATCTGGCTGCCATCGGGCCGGGTGATGTCCAACTCGGCAGCCGATCCAGCGACCAGGGATGCCCCCCAGTCGGCCCCCTCCAACGCTTGCTTGCTTCGCTTGAGCAGTTTCTGGGCGGCCTGGTTGGTAAAACAGATTTCCCCAGATTGATCTACGATCAGAATCCCATCGGCGTTTTGCTCGATGATGGTACGAAAGCGGGCTTCGCTGACAGCGAGCAGGTCGGCATAGGTATGGAGTTGCGCCCGCACTTCATGGCGGTCTACCGCCATACGGAGGGCGCTGTGCAGCCAGGGTCGGTTTAATGCATTTTTGACGAGGTAATCCTGCGCCCCTCGGGTAATGGCATAATGGGCGGCGGCTTCGTCTTTCTCTTCAGCCAACAGCAGGATGGGTACCCCCAGCGGAAGCAGGTCTTGTTCCATGCGTGCGACGATCTCGGCAGCGTCGTGCCCGGCCAGATCCAGCAACATCACATCGACCGCTTCTGCTTCCATGTACGTAACAGCCTCAACGATGGTCGGCACCCGCGACAACTGATACCGAACCGCTTCGGCAGGAGCTTCGGGACGAGCTTCGAGCAAACAACGGAGCGCTTCCTCATCACCAGCGTCACTAGCGCTGGCTATCAGCAGCACCTCCATCGTGTTTGTTTTCATTATCTGCCGTCCCTCCCTGTGCTCTGTGACAGGGTGCCAGGTGATAGAGCATCCGACTCGGCATTTTCCTCAGAATGATGCTGATTGGTACTGCCGCCTTGCAACCCCGGGCCGAGGATGTGAATATTTCCGGATAGCACCCCAGCGAGCTGATCGAAAGGCTTGCCGATATGCAGGCCCTGGTCATTCACCGTGAATCGGCGGATCCGTTTGTCGTGGTTCGATCCGCGCATCTTGAGTACCGTAATGCCCCGGAGCATCTCGCCGTGGAGTTCAGCGTAGCGAAGCAGAATGATGGCGTCGGTGATGGTCGAGATGTGGGCTTCGGTAGCCGAGGTGCCTCCTACCAGCGTGGGCGTCGTCGCTGTAAAAAGCCCCATTATCCCATCATCCTTGATGTTGGACGTAAGGCTGACGACAAACTCGCGAAAGCCCTTCATTGACGAAACCCGCTCCAGCGCCGAGAGGCTATCCACCGCTACACGGGTCGGCTTGAACTCCTTAATGACCCCTTTCATGCGGATCAGGTGGTCCTCCAGGCCAGCCACTTCGGGATACTTGCACACCACCTTGAGCCGGCCCTCGTCTTCGAGTCGTTGCAGGTCGATGCCCCACCCGGCAGCGTTGCGCATAAACTGGCTGTAGCCTTCCTCGAAGGCAAACAGCAACGCCCGCCCCCCGTCTTCTTCGGTAGCGCCCGCCAGAAACTCGGACGTGAGCAATGTTTTGCCAGTCCCGGTAGCACCAGAGACGAGAATAATGGAGTCATTATAAAAGCCGCCGCCGGTCATCTCGTCCAGCATCTCATTGCCCGAAGTGCTCCTCTCGATTGAGGAGGTTTGCTGCAACTCCATGGCCGAGAGCGGGATGGCGACGATGCCCTGGTCCGGCAGCACGCTGAAGGGGAATTCGCCTTTCGAGTGGGTGGCCCCGCGAAACTTGAGAATCTCCATCGTGCGGCGGCGGCGCGTCTCTTCGAGGGCATTGCGCAATACCACCACGTTGTCGGCTACGAACTCTTCGATGCCGTAGCGGGCAATGGAGCCGTATTCGTCGGAGCGTTCGGCGGTAATGACGGCGGTGCTGTTGGCCTGCCGCAATGCCGCCGCCACCCGAAACAACTCCCGGCGAACGATGGCGCTGTCCTCAAACTGCCCGCAAATGGCTCCGATGGAATCGAGCGACACGCGGGTTGCGCCGATGTCTTTGATGGCGTGGGTCACGCGGGAGATCAGCGCGTCGAGGTCGTAGTCACCCACTACCGTGGGATCGTCGGTCAGCGTGGGCGAAACGTCTACGAAACGCCAGAGGCCCTCCGCCTCCCAGGCAGGGATGTCCCAGCCAAAACCGATCATGTTGCGGCGGATATCGTCGGGCGTTTCCTCAAAGGTTACGAAGACACCCGGCGTTTCGAAGCGCTCGATCCCTTCTGCCAGAAATTGCACGGCAAAGACCGTCTTTGCACTACCTGACGTGCCCGCTACAAGGCAGGTCCGCCCTTCTGGCAAACCTCCTTCGGCAATGAAATCAAAACCGGGAATCCCGGTCTCCAGCTTATCAACCGGTGCTGCTGTATTCATGGTTAAGAATGCTAAGTTTGCTGTTCTAGACCTGCGAGAACACGCTCGCGTACGGATAGATCACCAATAAAACGACGAATAGGAAGGGGTCCTGACTTGATCAGTGTAGGCGTCGCTAAGATTTTCTCGTTCTCGGCTTCCTGGGGGTGCTCCAATACATCAATGATGCTCAGATCACAGTCTCCGCCCAGGTCCTCCTGGCAAATACGACGCAGGTTGGCGATGGCCCGTTCGGACCGGGCGCTGCGCCCGGCCACAAACAATCTTAGCTGATACCGTTTCATAGATGGGTGAGCCCCTGCCTTTCAGAACCGCTAACAGAACCGGCTTTGCTCCGACGCCTGTGACCTCCTCGTCTGGGTGAGACACTACGTGAGGACGCTCATCAACAGCCTGTAACTACTCCACAAACAGCTGTTTACAGACGCGCCAAGAGCGGCGGATCATATCTGGATGAATAAAATCGTGTTCCGCTTAATTAAATTGCTAAAGCGCAAGAGGTTCAATCCCAAACCTGCTTAAACAAAGAGATTACAGCCCTATCACAAGCAACGCCTTTCCTTGACCATCTCACAGCGCTTCCAACTCCTCTTCCAGCAACTGCTTGTGGTAGAGGCTGGCGTAGAGGCCGTCTCCCTGAATGAGGTCTTCGTGCGTGCCACGCTCGGTGATGCGGCCTTCGTCGAGCACCAGAATAAGGTCGGCATCCTGCACGGCGGAGATACGGTGACTGACAATCACGACGGTGCGCCGACCGTAGTGCTGCCGCAAATGGCCCAGAATCTTGCTTTCGGTGTTGGTATCAACAGCGGACAGGGCATCGTCGAGCACCAGGATGCGGGGACGGCGGATGAGGGCACGGGCGATGGAGGTGCGCTGCTTCTGCCCGCCTGAGAGCGTGATGCCGCGCTCACCAACGAACGTCTCGAATCCCTCCGGGAAATCCTCAATGTTGCCCAGCAGTTCGGCTTCGCGAGCGGCTCCTTCAATGGCATCCTGGTCGGCGTCGAGCATACCGAAAGCGATGTTGTTCGCTACCGTATCGCTGAACAGAAAAACCTCCTGCGGCACATAGCCGATGGACGACCGCAGCACCTCCAGCGGGATCGTCCGTACGTCGTGTCCGTCGATCCGCACGGTGCCTTCTGTCGGATCATACAGCCGGGCAATCAACTCAACGAGCGTGCTCTTGCCCGACCCGGTGCGTCCGACAATAGCCAGCGTAGATCCCGCTTCGATCTCGAAGGTGGCGTCGTCGAGCGCAGGATCCGCCTCGTCTTCATAGCGGAAGCTGACATGATCGAACGTGATACGGCCCTTAATTGCAGTGATGGCTTCGTTGGTATCAGCCGAGTCCGCAATGCTGGGTTCGGTATCCAGGATGCGGTGGAGGCGGCTGATGGACGCGGCAGCCCGCTGAATCATGGTGATGACGAAACCAAGCGCCGCCACCGGCCATGTCATCAACGCTACATAAATGATGTACTCGACGATGTTGCCGATGGTGATGGTGCCCTCCACCACCAGCCGCCCGCCGACCCACACGACGATGATCTGCGACATGCCGACGAGCAGCAGGAAGACGGGCCGCCACGCGGCATCCACTTTGGCTAGATCGAGCATGCGCCGTTTGTACGTCTCGCTCTCATGCTCGAAGGCCTGCGCCTCGCTCTCCTCACGGGTGTACGCCTTCAACACACGGATCCCAGCGAGAGCCTCCTGCACACGGGTCGTCAACGTCGAGTATTGCACTTGCAAGGCCTCGCTCCGGCTATGAACCATGTGCGCCACGAAAAACACCGTGATCGCCAGCAGGGGCATCGGGATGAGCGCGTAGAGCGTCAGCTCTGGCGAGATGATAAACATCACCGTGATCGCCGTCGCGACGATGACGATGGCGCGTGCCAGGTACATGATGGCCGGGCCGACGTAGCGCCGCACCTGCTCGATGTCGCTCGTGGCCCGCGTGATAACATCGCCCGTAGATGTCTCCTGGTAGAAGGCAGGCGAGAGACGTTGCAGATGGCTGTAGAGTTGGTTGCGCAGGTCATACTCGATGTGCCGCGAGGCCACGACCATCGTGCGCCGCATCAGAAAAGAAAACAAGCCGCTCACCAGACTCAGCCCGATGATGATGAGTGCAAACAGGAACAGCGTCGTGAAAAACTCGGCGTAGAGATACCCCTGCACTTCGGTGCCGCCAAACACGTTGTAAAGCGACACGAACCGGGGAATGCTATCGACCACCTTCCGCACCACCACTGGCACCGCAATTGTAAACGCAGCGGAGATCATCGAAAACAGCAAGCCTGGAATAAACAGGAGCCGGTACTTCCAGAAGAAATGGTTGAGCCGAGCCAGCGGACGCATCCGATTTTGGATTGCGGATTGGGGATCTTGGAGGGTGCTTGCCAGAAGAAAGGCGGTGCGGATTTCCTACGCCGTGCGCGGGGAGACGGATCCAGGTGCTGTTTGATCGGCGGCTTCCATCTCGCGAATGTCATCGAGATCCACGCGGCGAGAGAGCTTGCGCTTGTAGTCGATCAGCCTGGCGCGCGGCATGACCGGCACCTCCACGCCATAGATCGTGCGCCGCTCTGCCTTGGTGAAGTCAATCTCCTCCTGGGTCCATCGTTGCATGTGCCGGTCGAAGATCTTGGTACCCTCAGCCCCACCCAATTCAATTCGTTCCCCTTCATAGTCCAGCGCCATAAATGTAATATCCCACGTCGGATTCTTGACATGCTCAGGACCAAACGTGACGCACTCTTTCACCCGCAAGCGCACCTCATCAAAACAGTCATTGGGGATATACAGGTCGATATCGACGAGGGGCCGTGTGGCTCCGTACACTTGGGCCGCCAAGCCACCTACCACCTGAAACGGCACCTCCATTTCTTCGAGAATACCTGCAATCCAGCGTAGCGCCTTCTGTATTTGAGCGTGCCTCGGTGGCTGTGCGTCCAGATTCAGCACTTTAGCCCACAAACTTATACCCGATCCCGTAGATCGTCTCAATGTGCTGCGGGTGGTCGGGGTCGGGCTCTATTTTTTTACGAATGGAGGCGACGTGCCGGTCGATGGTGCGGGTGGTGATGTCGCCGCTGATACCCCACACGTCGCGCAGAAGTTGCTTGCGGCTGACGGTGCGGCCCCGGTGCTGGATAAAATAGCGCAGGATGTCAAATTCAAGCGCGGTGAAAGAAATCTCGTCATCGCCTCGCCGGGCGCTGTGGCTGCTGAAGTTGACCTCCACATCGCCGAACTCGAAAATCTCCATCGGAGCCGACGCGGGCGGCTGGCTACGCTTGAGCACAGCACGGACGCGGGCAGCCAATTCCTCAGCATTGAAAGGTTTGGCCACGTAATCATCAGCCCCGAGGTCGAAGCCTTGCAGGCGCTCGCCCTCGTCGTTTTTGCCGGTCACTAGAATCACAGGCGAATGGATCCCGGCCCGCCGGGCCTCGCGCAACACATCGAAGCCATTTTTCTTGGGCAGCATCACATCAAGCAGCACGATGTCATAGGCAGGTAGCATCGACATCATCTGGAGCGCCTGCACTCCTTCCGTAACCCGCTTGACATCGTAGCCACGCAGGTCGAAAAAGGATTCGAGGGCCCCACCCATATCCGGGTCGTCCTCGACGATGAGCATGCGGGTGGTCTGGTCATTGTTATTGGTCATAGAGCGTCGCCTCCTGGCAGCAGGCGGATAAGCTAGCAGCGTTGTAGAGCGCATCGCAAAAGCACCATGCGGCAGCGCCTCTCTAAACCCGCTGAGACCGTTACAAGTTTGGTCTTCAGCGAATTTTCGATCCGTAAAGCAGTAATCTACCCTGGAGGTGAGGGGGGACAGGGTCCGAACAGATGTCACTAAATACGCATCCTGACACAAAAAATCGACCCTTTTCAACTTCTTGCCAAATAGCTACGCTTTCCTGCCCAAAAGGGTCTCCCTCACGATCCGCAAACCGTACTGTTACACCTGCGTATACGCAACAGGTTTGCCGAATAGGAGGCAGACCGTTACCGTTCTGCTCTCTGGCTCGCGCTCCGGCTTTATGGACGACAAAACCCTCTGGCTCATCATTGTGCTGACAACGGTGGGTTTCTGCCTGCTTGCGTTTATCTTGCTGGCCCCCGTGTATCTTTTCCTGAAACGCGAGCGCAAAGCCGGTGAGGAGTGGACCGACGCGATCCATGAACACCGCCTGCGCGAAGAAACCCGCTCGCCTAATGGCTCCTCGGCCTCGCCTCCGCCTGAAGAAGGAACCTA
>DATGCC010000194.1:0-2388 GCA_035312345.1 Rhodothermales bacterium | reverse complement strand
CTGCCGCCCTGAGCGACTTTGACCGTGATGGGCGAACGGATCTTGTGATCAGCCAGAATGGCGCGCCGACGACGCTATATCGCAACCGTAGCGGCTTGCCTGGTCTACGTGTGCGATTGGTTGGGTTGCTGGGCAATGAGGCTGGAGTGGGTGCGGTGCTGCGTGTGCAATACAAGGATGGAAGTCCTGGGCCTGCGCGCGTGATAACCGCCGGGTCGGGCTACTGGAGCCAGTCGTCGCTCGAAGCTGTACTGGGCGTGGATGCAATGCGCGTCGTGCAGGGCGTATGGGTTCGCTGGCCAAACGGACATGAGCAGGAAAGCGCCGTGGAGCCGGGTACGCGGGAGGTCAATATTTCGTATGCTGAGGAGCAGAACAGCTAGCCCGCCACGCAAGCCGCTGATGTGTATGCAGAGGACTGTTTTCATTATCGTATGGTGGCTAGCCTTTCCTCTGTTTTGGGTTGGATGCAGCGACCCCGAACCGCGTCTCTGGCACGAGGAAGTGGGCTACCGCTGGATCGACTTGCCCGAGATAACCAGAGGAGATCCCGGTTTTGAGCAGATGGCAGCGGCCCAGACAGGCCTCGACTTTGCCAACCGCGTAACTGGTGAGCAGGTCGCCCTGAATCGGCACCGGATGCACGGCTCCGGCGTAGCGGTGGGCGATGTGGATGGCGACGGGCTGCCCGATATCTACTTTGCCCGGCTCGACGGCCCCAACGTGCTCTATCGCAACCTCGGCGACTGGCGTTTCGAAGACATCACCGACCGTGCTGGCGTGGCGGCCCCGAATCGCTTCTCGACGGGTGTCACCTTCGCGGATATTGATGGTGATGACGACCTGGATCTGTTGGTGACAGCGCTCGGCGGTCCCAATGCCGCATTCTTGAATGATGGGAAGGGGCATTTCCAGGAAGTGACGCAGGCGGCAGGTCTGGCCTCTAGTCGGGGCAGTACCACCATGGCGCTCGCCGATGTAGACAGTGATGGCGACCTGGACCTCTACGTTGCCAACTACAAGCGCCTCGCCCTGCGCGACTCGTTGCCGCCCGATCAGTTGCTGTGGGACAACGTCGTCCGGCAGGACGGCGACACCTATACCATTGCGCCTGCCTTTCAGGATCACTACAACATCGAGATTCGGGGGACGAAGGTGTTGCGCCTCGAACGCGGAGAGCCGGATCGCTTCTACCTGAACGACGGTGCGGGGCACTTCTCCGAAGCCTCCTTTACCGGCGGGCGCTTTCTGGATGCCGACGGACAACCCCTCACTGAAGTGCTGCACGACTGGGCACTGATGGCCCGGTTTCAGGATTTTAACGATGACGGTGTACCTGATCTCTACGTCTGCAACGACTTCGAGAGTCCCGATCATTTCTGGCTGGGTGATAGCGCGGGCGGCTTCCGGATGGCTCCGCGCCTGGCCCTGCGGAAAACGAGCAGTGCCACGATGGCGGTGGCGGTCTCGGACATCGACCGTGACGGTGTAACAGACTTTTTCCTGGCGGACATGCTGAGTCCCGAGTACACCCGCCGCCAGCGTCAGGCCGGGACGCAGGTGCCCGTGACCGAAGACATGGGCGTGATCGGAAATCGCCCGCAGGTCATGCAGAACACGCTGTTTAGGGGGCAGGGCGATGGCACGTTCGCCGAAGTAGCACAGGCTGCCGGTGTCGCGGCCTCGGAATGGACCTGGTCGAGCGTTTTTCTGGATGTGGATCTGGACGGCTACGAAGACCTGCTTATTGCCAACGGGCATCTCTTCGATGTGCAGGACGCCGATGCCCAACTCCGCGAACGGATGCAGATCCGCCAGACGCGCAGCTTCGATGCCTTCCGCCGCCTGATTCTACATTTCCCACCGCTGGCGCTGAAAAACATGGCCTTCCGCAACCTCGGCGGCGAACGATTTGAGACGATGCCAGATGGTTGGGGCCTTGGCATCGAAGCCGATGTCTCACATGGCATGGCCCTGGGCGACCTGGATGGCGACGGCGATCAGGATGTGGTTATCAACCGGCTGAATCAGGAAGCGGGCCTTTTCCAGAACCTTGGCTCGGCCCCACGGGTGGCGGTGCGCCTGCGCGGGCTGGCTCCGAATACACAGGGCATCGGGGCGAAAGTGCGTGTGCGGGGTGCGGGTCTGCCAATGCAGCAGGAAATGATAGCAGGCGGGCAGTATCTCTCGTCGAGCGAGCCCCTCCTGACGTTTGCTGCCGCCGATGAAGGAGAAGATGTAGTGGATTCTTTCGTAATTGAGGTAGACTGGCGCGGTGGTCGCCGCAGCCGCATTACGGGCGTGCGCGGCAACCGGCTCTATGAGATCGACGAGGCGGCGGCCACGGAGTCCGTTGCAGAAGACAGCACGCAGGCGCACGAGCAAGCT
>DATGCC010000193.1:0-8888 GCA_035312345.1 Rhodothermales bacterium | reverse complement strand
AGGCGCACCTCCTCCAGGCTATCGAAGACGCTGCCCATGCTTCCCCAGCCAAGTTGATCACGGCTTGAGCGTCGATCCCTCCGGCCGGCACAGTCGTTTGTGGGATGCTTTCCTGGTTTATCAGGTTGCAGGTTTATCAGGTTGCAGGTTTCTTCCCTTTCCTCCTCTCTCCTACTGACTCCCATCCACCCACCCCTCTTCCCTCCTGGCCCTTCTCCCTTTCCTATTTCCCCATGCACGACGAACGCGTCTACGATCCAAAACACATTGCCGCTAACCGCGACCTGTGGAACGCCTGGACACAACTCCACCTCGACTCTGACTTCTACGCGGTCGATAGCTTCAAAGCAGGGCAGACGACCTTGAAGTCCGTTGAACGGGAGGCGCTCGGCGATGTGAGCGGCCAGACGATGCTCCACCTGCAATGCCACTTCGGCCTCGACACGCTCTCGTGGGCACGCGAAGGCGCTCTCGTCACCGGCGTGGATTTTTCGGAAGATGCGATTGCCACCGCCCAGAAATTGAGCGTGGAACTGGCGATCCCTGCTACCTTCGTCGCCTCGAATGTATACGACCTGCCGGAGGTGCTGGATGAGACGTTCGACATCGTCTTTACTTCCTATGGCGTGCTACCCTGGCTGCCCGACCTCGACCGCTGGGCACACGTGGTGGCGCACTTTCTCAAACCGGCCGGTATGTTTTACATCGTTGAGTTCCATCCTTTTCTCGAAACGTTAGATGAGGAGGGCGAGCACTTCGCGTATCCTTATTTCGGCATGCAGCAACCACTTCGCTTTGAGGAAGTGGGGTCCTATGCGTCGGATTCGGATTTTGTCGGCACCTCCTATGAATGGACCCATCCGCTGGGCCAGGTGGTGACAGCGCTACTGGAAGCGGGCCTGACACTGGAGTATCTGCGCGAATTCCCTTTCAGCACCTACGCCTATCCACCCTACCTCGTGCAAATCGCTCCCGACCGCTACGGCTGGCCAGCCGCTCGTCCCACCCTCCCGCTGATATACGCGATCAAAGCAACGGGGGCCTAGCCCTGGCGAACCGCCTGGCGCAGCTTTCCGCCCATCTGCCTCCTTTCTCTTGCGCCCCGGACGCCCATACCGTTCCTTGCAATCAAGGTTATCCCACTCATCAAACGGTTCGGTGTCATGCGTCGACGAATAGGATTACTATGTTTGGGTCTGTTGTTCGCTCCCCTCTGCTTTGCCCAACAGAATGTCCCCGTACGCCAGGTTGTGCTCTTTACCAGCGGCGTCGGCTACTTCGAGCATACGGGCTCGGTAAGCGGTAATGGTACCACGGAGCTTCGCTTCCAGACGGAGCAAATCAACGATGTGCTCAAGTCGCTGCTGGTGCAAGACCTGGGCGGCGGGCGCGTCGGGACGGTCGTCTATCCGTCACAGGCACCTCTAGACCGGGCGTTGCGTAGCTTCGAGGTTGATCTGACCGGTTCGCCCTCGCTGGGGAATCTCCTCAACCAACTGCGCGGGGCCGAGGTGCGGCTTCGGGTGCAGAATCGCACCATCCAGGGCACCCTGCTCAGCGTCGAGTCCCAGACGCGCACAGTCGGTGGCGAGTCAGCAGCAACCTGGGTGATCAGCGTACTGGCGGAGGGCAGCATTCAGTCGGTGCCGCTGCATCAGATCGAGCGTATTGAACTGCTGGACCCAGCGTTGCAGGAGGAATTGAACAAGGCACTGGCAGCATTAGCGCAGGCCCGTGACCGTGATAAAAAGCCTGTCACTATTGCTTTCCGAGGGCAGGGCAGGCGGGATGTCCGTATCGGCTACGTGGTCGAGACACCTGTGTGGAAGACCAGCTACCGCCTCGTCTTGCCAGCTGCAGGCGAGCGGCAAGGCTACCTGCAAGGCTGGGCTATCGTCGAAAACCAGACCGAGATGGACTGGGACGGCGTAGACCTGTCGTTGGTGAGCGGACGGCCCATCTCGTTCGTGCAGAACCTCTACGATCCACTGTTTGTGGAGCGTCCCGTTGTGCAGTCGCAGGTGCAGGCCAACGTGCGTCCGCAGGTGTATGAAGGCGGTGTTGAACTGCCCGAGGCAGAAGTGCTGATGGGACAGGGCACGGGCGGCCTCTCTGGCACCGTACGCGATGCCAGCACGGGACAGCCCCTGCCCGGTGCGACTGTGATTATCGAAGGCACCTCGACGGGTGCTTCGACCGATGCCAACGGGCGCTATCAGATTCCCAATGTGCCTTCGGGCCGCTACGCCGTGCAGGCCCGATTCGTCGGCTATCAGCCGACGACGCAATCTGTACAACTCGGCGGACGTCCTGTGACCATCAACTTTACACTGTCTCCTGCTGCTGACTTGGATGAAATAGTAGTGGCGAGTGAAGCCGCAAGACGTGATAACTTCACAACGGTTTTTGGTGCCCCAGCACCTCTTGACCCTTCAGCAAGTGTCTCGTCGCAAGCTACAGCGGCGGAAGTGGGTGACCTGTTTCAGTACACGGTGAGCGATGTCTCGCTACCGCGCCAGCGTTCGGCGATGATTCCTATTGTCTCCAACGAAATTGAAGTGGAGCGCGTCAGCATCTTCAACCCGACAGTGATGGCAACGCGGCCCTTGCGCGGGGCACGCATTATGAACACTACGGGGTTGCACCTCGCGCCCGGCCCCATCACCGTGCTGGACGACGGCACCTACGGCGGCGACGCCCGCCTGAACGACCTGCCACCCGATCAGGAGCGCCTCGTCTCCTTCGCCGTGGATCTGGACGTGACCGTTGATGTGCAGGGTGCCAACGAAACCGGCATGATCCAGTCGGCGATCATCAGTGACGGCGTGCTACACATCGCACGTAAGCAGACCCGGCGTGTCGTTTACACCCTTGAAAACGAAGGCTCCCGCGACCGGATGATCATCGTAGAACACGACCGTCGCTCTGGCTGGAAGCTGATCGATACGCCCGAGCCAATGGACTCGACGCCGGAGGTCCATCGCTTCCGCGTGTCGGTAGGAGCAGGCGAGACGGTGCCCTTCACGGTGCAGGAAGAAGACCTTGCCAGCGAAACCATTGCCCTGGTGAACACCGACCTCAACCGGCTCACGTACTACGCCAACCTCGGCGGCCTACCCGACGAGGTGAAGCGAGCGTTGGAGCGCGCCATCCGCCTGCAAAACGCCATCGCCGCCACCCGCCGCCAAATAAACGACTTGACCCGGGAGTTGAACGCCATCACCAGCGAGCAAGATCGCATCCGCGAAAACATGCAAACGGTGGACGCCAGCACCGACTACTACCGTCGCCTGCTCGCCAAGCTCGAAGAACAGGAAACCCGCATCGAGCAACTCCAGCGCGACCAGGCCAACCTGGAACAGAAGCGCCAGGAGCAAGAGGAAGAGCTACGGCGCTACCTCTCTAGCCTGGATGTTCGCTGACTCATGGCCTCCAGCGCAGATGGAGCCTTTCGAGCAAAAGAATGGCTGCCCTGCTGGCATCGCTCATGGCCTCGTTGTATCTTTTGGTTTTTACTGGACTTGCTTTCTATCCACCCTTTGTACCATGCCCCCTCCCAACACCCAGCAGGAGCCCTTATTGGTACCCAACGGCATTCCGGCTGATGCACCCCTTGTCACTACGCCAGAGACGTGCCCCAACTGTGGAGCCGAGCGGGTGGGTGAATACTGCCAGGGCTGCGGTCAGCATTATCTGCGGCGGCGGCTGACGTTGCGTATCCTGTGGCGAGAATTCGCTGAGCGCTTTTTCAAGCTCGAACAACGTGTCTTGTAAATCTTCCCTATCCACCCATCTTGCCGATTTATGACCGCCGCCCGCTACTTGCTCGTGCTGATGCTCTGCTGGCTTGCTGCTGCCGCGCAGGCCCAGCAGGTGGGCGACACCCTGTTCGTCCCAGTACTGGGACCGCCTACTTACAAACAAGAGACAGGGCCGCGTGTGCTGATCGACGCAGCGCACCACAACTTCCACACGGCCACAGGCCGCTACCGGCCATTCGCTGATGTGTTGCACCGCGATGGGTATGTAGTGACGAGCAACGATCAAAAGTTTACACCCGAAACGCTGGCTAACGCCGATGTCCTCGTCATCGCCAACGCCTTGAATGAGCGCAACCTGGGAAACTGGACGCTGCCGAGCTACGCCGCATTCACGCCCGACGAGGTTGAGGCGGTGTACCAGTGGGTGGAAAATGGCGGAGCCCTGTTCCTCATCGCCGACCACATGCCGTTCCCCGGCGCGGCGAACGAACTGGCTGGGGCCTTTGGTTTTCGTCTCCTGGATGGCTTCGCTATCGACACGACGGCGACCTGCATTCAGTGTCCGTTGCCGTTCCGGGCCGCCAACGGCGCGCTTCGCCCACACACTATCACCCAGGACATCGACTCGGTGGCGACGTTTACCGGGCAGGCCTTTCTGGCGACTGTCGAGGATGTGGAGCCGCTACTCGTGCTGGGACCAGGAGCCGAATCGCTGCTGCCGCAACAGGCGTGGCAGTTCGATGACGCCACGCCACACCTGTCCAGTGGCGGCTGGCTCCAGGGCGCCGTGCGAAAGGTGGGCGCAGGCCGCATCGCGGTCTTTGGTGAAGCCGCCATGTTCACGGCCCAGCGAGCCGGGCCCAATGGCGACATTCTGATAGGCATGAACGCGCCCGAAGCCAGCCAGAACGCCCGCTTCCTGCAACAGGTGATGCGCTGGCTCGCTGCCGATGAAGAATGAAAGGCATGCGCTATGTGGAAAGACTTCTTGCCTACTGTAACGCCTAGGCACAGGTGGAGCGTTTGAAGAGCGATCTCGACGAACAACTCCCCAACCGCCACACCCATGTTCAGATTCTACTGCGCCCTCTGCCTGCTCCTCACCTCGCTGCTTTCCGCCTGCACGCCCGTCGAAGAGCAGCCATCCGACCCACCACCTGCCTCCGATACAGCGTTTACCGAAGTCGACCTCGACAGCTTCTTCGTGGATATCGAGGGCACCTTCGTGATGCAGGACGCGCAGACAGGGAAGACGCACATCCACAATCCAGAACGTGCCCGCACACGCTTTCTACCAGCCTCCACCTTCAAAATTCCCAACTCCCTGATCGCGCTGGAAACCGGTGTGGCGATTGGGTCAGACTTTGCGCTACCGTGGGACGCTACTGCTGTGCCGCCACAGGAATGGTGGCCCGACGCATGGCGACAGCCAGAACAAACGCTCCGCTCAGCCTTCCAGAACTCGGTCGTCTGGTATTACCAGGAACTGGCCCGACGCATCGGCGAGGAACGGATGGCCGCTTATGTGACGCAATTCGACTATGGCAACGAGGATATCGGCGGCGGCATTGACCAATTCTGGCTCAATGGCGACCTGCGCATCTCACCAATAGAGCAAGTTGCCTTCCTGCAACACTTCTACAAGGGCGACCTCGGCGTATCAGACAGCACGACGGCTATCGTGAAGGACATTATGCTGCTGGAGGAAACGCCTGCCTACCGCCTCAGCGGCAAAACGGGCACCGCCGAAATCACCGACACGCGAGCACTGGCCTGGCTGGTGGGTTTCGTCGAGCGCGGCGAGGACGTGTATTTCTACGCGCTCAACATAGAAGGCGAGACGGTGTGGGAGCAGTGGCCCCCGCAGCAACGCGCCGACCTGGTGCGGCAGATCTTGCAGGCGCTGGCGGTGCTGCCAGCATAAAAATAGCGCAGAATACCACGACTGTCTCGCACGTTGTCCCCTTTGTGCCGTTGTGTACCCATTTTTCTACTTACGGCGCGGCGTGAACGAGCGCAGGCGCAGGCTGTTGGTGACAACGGAGACGCTGGACAGCGCCATGGCAGCGGAAGCCACAATAGGACTCAGCAGCACGCCGAAGAACGGATACAGTACGCCCGCCGCCACCGGGATGCCGATGACGTTGTAGATGAACGCGAAAAACAGATTCTGCTTGATGGTCCGTAGCGTGCGCCGGGAGAGGCGAAAGGCATCAGCAACGGCGAGCATGTCGGCCCGCATGAGCGTCACATCGCTGGCCTCGATAGCCACATCGGTGCCTGTGCCAATGGCGATACCTACATCCGCTTGCGCCAGGGCGGGCGCGTCGTTGATGCCGTCGCCTACCATCGCCACCACATGGCCTTGCTCCTGGAACGTACGGATAGCGTCAGCTTTGCCACCGGGCCGCACACCGGCCTGCACATGGTCGATGCCGAGTTCGGCGGCTACGGCGCGGGCTGTTGGCTCCGCATCACCCGTAAGCATCGCCACTTCGACGCCGAGATCGTGTAGCGCTTCGATAGCGGCCTTCGAAGTGGACCGTACCGCATCAGCCACGGCCAGCGCGCCAGCAGGCTGTCCATCGATAGCAACAAGGACGGTGGTTTTGCCTACATCGACGAGGGGCGCAAGCGTCTGCTTCCAGGCGGCCTCATCTACGTTCTGCTCACGCAAGAACGCCGCATTGCCGATCACGATCGCGTGACCGTCTACGGTCGCTTCGATGCCAAGGCCCGTCTGCGAGGCAAAGTGTTCGACGGAAGCCAGCGACAGGCCCCGCGCTTCGGCAGCGTGCACAATAGCCTCCCCAATGGGATGTTCGGAGCGTGCCTCAGCCGCAGCGACAAGGCGCAGCAGGTCGTCCTCGGTGCGTCCATTGAGCGGCACCACATCCGTCAGACGCGGCGTGCCTTCGGTGAGGGTACCTGTTTTGTCGAGCACCACGAGGCTAACGGCGCGAAGGCGTTCAACCATATCACCGCCTTTGATGAGAATACCGTTGGAAGCAGCCCGGCCCGTGGCAACCATAATGGCCGTCGGTGTGGCAAGGCCGAGTGCGCACGGGCAGGCGATAATCAGCACTGAAACGAAGGTCAGCAGCGCATACGTCAACTGTGGCTCGGGACCCACACTGATCCAGACCATAAACGTGACGATGGCGATGAGCAGCACTGCCGGGACGAAGATGCCGGCCACGCGGTCGGCGAGGTGTTGGATGGGTGCTTTTCGACCCTGCGCCTCGCGTACGAGCTTAACGATCTGCTGAAGCGTCGTGTCCTGCCCGGTCCGCGTCACTTCCACCACGAATGCACCCGTCCGGTTGATCGTCCCCCCAACAACGGTGTCGCCCACATGTTTGTCCACGGGCAACGGCTCGCCCGTCAGCATGCTCTCGTCTACAGCGGATGCGCCGTCCACGATGCGCCCGTCTACAGGGACTTTCTCGCCGGGCCGTACCACCACGCGGTTGCCCACCCGAACCTCTTCCACGGGCACTTCGATGGTTTTCCCATCGCGCTTTACGCGGGCGGTGGGCGCTTGCAGATCGAGCAACTTTTCGATGGCGGCGCTGGTGCGGCCTTTGGCACGCGCTTCCAGCAAACGCCCCATCAGGATCAGCGTGACGATGACAGCGGCAGCCTCGAAATACACATCCGGCATCCGCCCAAGTGCCGCGAACACCTGCGGGAAAACGGTTGCCACCACGCTGTAGCCATACGCCGCGCCGACGCCGAGCGCCACCAGGGTGTTCATGTCGGCAGCGTGGTGCCGCAACGCCCGCCATGCGCCTGCAAAGAAAGGCCGACCCGCCCACACCACCACGGGCGTCGTCAACGCGAGCAACACCCAGCGCACGCCGGGAAAATCGAGCACGCCATGCGCCATTGAAATGACTACGACGGGCAAGCTCAGAAAAGCCGAAACGATAAACCGACGCTTGAGGCGTTGGTAGTCGGCTTCACGTTCTTCTTGCAAAGAGGCTCGATCTGTAGCGAGGTCAGCAGCACCGGGCGGTGTAATGTATCCGGCTTCGACCAACTGCTCTGCCAGCTGCGCCGGGTCCGCCACACCGGGCACGTAGGTAAGCACCACATCGCCTTCATCAATCTCCATACCAACGACGCCATTGGTGCGTGCGAACACCGTTTCAAGATCCGCTTCTGTCAGTACGGATTCGGTGTCAAGATGCAGCCGGAGCATTTCCGTCCGCACGGCATAGCCGGTTTGCTCGACGGTATGGACAAACGTGCCCACATCAGCGTCGGCAGCGTCGTAGCTGACGGCGGCTTCGCCTGTGGCATAGTTGACGTTCACCTCGCGCACGCCCGGCACTTTCGTCAGCTTACGCTCGATACGGACGGCACAGGCCGCACACTCCATACCTTCCACGGGCAACAACACGCGGTCGGTGGCGGCGGCTTCTTTATGGTCGAGATCTAGAGGCATCGTTCAGGATGTGCGTTGTTGGCAACTACAGTCGAGGCAGCCGTGAGCGGCGCAGGCGCGGCAGGTTTCTTCCAGCCGCTGTTTCAGTTGTTGACGGGCGCGGTGGCGGCGCACCTTCAAATTGTTGCGCGTGATACCGAGCTTGTCAGCTACCACCTGCGGCTCCTGATCGCCCAGTTCCAGTGCAAGAATCACATTCGCATAATCTGGATTAAGCGTCGGGATTAGTGCCTCGATGCACTGGCAAAGGACGGCGTGACCCTCCATTTCGTACGTTGTTGGCATCTCGGCGGCGAGCCTCGGCTGATACTTGACTTCAACCTGTCGGCGACGGTGGAGGTCCGCGATGGTGTTGTTGAGAATGCGGTAGAACCAGGGTAGGAGTTTATCATCCTCGCGCAAGGTGGGCGCGGCTTCGAGCGCCTTGAGCAGGCTCTCCTGCACTGCATCCGCCGCCAGCGCCGGATCGCCCGTCTTTTTGCGGGCATAACCCTGCAGCAAATCCAGGTGGTCGAGCAAAGGTTGGATATCAGGTTTTGTCGTCATAACAAACTGAAGACGCCCGGGATCGCTTTCAGTTACACCAGTAGTGCGGAGGGTGAACGAAATAGCAGCGCTGGCGTATCATCCTCGTTGTTTTTGACCGCCAGCAACCGGCGCATGATAGCACTATGAAA
>DATGCC010000192.1:0-4039 GCA_035312345.1 Rhodothermales bacterium | reverse complement strand
GGGGCTGGACCTCTGAAGCCGAACGCATTACTTTCAACCAGATCGTCGCCGAAAACACCTTGCAGGAGGTGGTTACACATCACGGTTCTATCTCTGACCGAAAAAAGATCCGGGCTCTCTATCTGAATGCGGATGTCTTTTTGCTGCCTACGTATTACCCTACTGAGGCTCAACCCCTCGCCATTATCGAAGCCCTCAACGCTGGAATGCCTGTTATCACCACCCGCCACGCAGCCATTCCAGACATGGTCCGCCACGATCAGGAAGCGCTGTTCGTTCCTCCTCGTTCGCCTGAGGCCATTGCCAACGGAGTAGCTTCTCTTGCCGACAGCGTGGTGTGGCATGGGTTTTCGCAACGTGCGCGTCAGCGTTTTAAATCACGCTTTAGCCCAAAAGCCGTGCGCCAGCAATGGGAAGCCCTACTCGCCCAGTCTGCTTGAATCGCTCCGATGGCAGGAAGAAAGAATAGAGATGAGAACCTGCATGCCACTAAGATGGCGTGGCTCTTTCCTGATTCTCCGCTGTCAAAGCAACAGCGTCATCTTGCTCATTGACCTTGAAATGCTTCTGAGCATACGAACGTTGAAACACTATAGACTCATCTTCGACCGTCAACCATGGCCAGAGATCGCCAGGTACATTGGGCTTCAACGCCACCATTGCAAAGGAATTGCATTGCTTTTTGAAGAGGCGGGTAAACAACTGTAGAAAGGGATCGGCGACCTTAATGGCGTAATACTTGAACCGTTTCTTTTTATAAGTAGCCGTTTCATACGGCAGGTTGAGGCCGTAGAAATACCGGAAGTGCTGCTTCCCAACAGGATCAAAAGATTTGACCGTCTTCTCAAAATCCTGTTCTGTCCATCGATAAATAAAATTGGGAATTTGTGTATTGTCGACGCCTCCATAGCGAAAGTCGTTATCGATGACGGCTTCTAGTTCGTACTCGGGCGACAACCCCAGGCGATTGGCTGTGCGCATGAGCAAACTATCGCGGGACTCGAACACGATAATGCCCTTACGTGCCACCCGATACATTTCGAGCAAGGCCCGATGTGGCGAAGCGCAATGATGCAATCCATCCGAGACAAAGACGAAGTCGAAAGACGCATCCTCATAGGTAAGACGCTGCGCATCCTGAAAGCTCCAGCGTAGCGGCGCAAACTGATCGGGCAGCATGCGTTCATCCAGGTTGGATATAACCACATCGGAGAATCCCATATCGACAAAGAGATGACACTCGGCATCGCTACCACAAACCACAAGCATCGAATCTGAGAGGCCGAGCACCTGGTCTTCTACAAGCGTCTTGAGGGTTGACTGAACAAACTCGCGCCGCATAACATATCCTTTTTCCTTATGATGTTTGCCCTCAACCAGCAGGCTCTTTATCCTGTTTCACAGCCATGAGTAATTTTGCACCCGATTCAAGCAAGCACAACCTTGCAATAGAAGCCTGGCTGACAGCGCAGGTAGACGACGCGCAGCAGGTGCTAGACGCGGTGCGCACCATGACGCCGCTGCTAGCGGAGATTGCCCAGCGCATGGCTGAGGCATTACAGCACGGTGGCAAAATCCTCCTCTTCGGCAATGGCGGCAGCGCTGCCGACGCCCAGCACTGGGCCGCCGAACTCACGGGCCGCTTCTACCAAAACCGCGAAAGCCTCCCCGCTCTGGCGCTGTCGACCAACACATCGCAGGTTACAGCCCTCGCCAACGACTTCGGCTACGACCAGATTTTTGCGATGCCACTCGCCGCGCTGGGACGTCCCGGCGATGTGGCTATCGGCCTGTCTACCAGTGGACGCTCACCCAACGTGCTTAATGCACTTGCGATAGCCCAACAGAAGGAATTGGTGACCGTGGGATTCACTGGCACATCGGGCGATGCGATGGCGGCGTGCTGCGATTATCTCGTGCAGATTCCATCTACGGATGTCGCACGCATCCAGGAGGGCCATGAACTCTGTGGACATCTGCTCTGCGCTGCTGCTGAACGCATGCTGTTCGGAGAGGCGGCTTGATGGCAGAACCCAGGCGCATTCTCGTCCATGACTTCGGGGGCTACCCGTTTCCGCTCCCGATGAGCCGTAGGCTGGCTGAGCGCGGACATACCGTGCAGCACGTCTACTGCGCCTCGCTCACCACCACCCCCAACGACGGACTGCCATCTCATCCAGACGATCCAGCGACATTTTCCATCAAAGGCATTGCTTTACGCGAGCCGTTACAGAAGTTCTCGTTCGTCAAACGCTGGCGGCAAGAAAATGAATATGGTCGCCTGCTGACCCGCGAAGTAGCAGCCTTTCAGCCCGATGTTGTACTTTCTGGCAATGCCCCACTCGACGCACAACGCCGCCTGCTCAAAACGTCGAAAACCCTCAACGCCCACTTTGTTTTCTGGGTGCAGGATCTCATCGGCATTGCCACACACCGTTTGCTGCGGCGCAAAATTCCACTGGCAGGCGAAGCCGTGGGCCGCTATTACCTTGGCCTCGAACGGTCGTTGCTGCAAAAGAGCGATGCGGTGATCGCCATCACCGACGACTTCAAACCCATCTTACACGACTACGGTCTTCCCGATGACCGCGTCCATGTGATCGAAAACTGGGCTCTGCTGGACGAAACGCCTGTGCGCCCGAAGGATAACGCCTGGGCGCAAGCCCACGACCTTGCCGACAAAACCTGCCTGCTCTACTCCGGCACGCTCGGCATGAAGCACAATCCAGACCTGCTGCTGCAACTCGCGCTGGCCCTCCGCGACCGCAAGGAGGTGCGCGTAGCCGTCGTCTCACAGGGCCTCGGAGCTGACTGGCTAAAGCAAGAAAAAGCCGCTCACCATCTCGACAACCTGCTGCTGTTCGACTTCCAACCTTTCGAAGACCTGCCCGATGTGCTTGGCACCGCCGATGTGCTGTTGGCTATTCTCGAACCTGACGCGGGTATCTTCTCGGTTCCCTCCAAAGTGCTGACGTATCTGTGTGCGCAACGTCCGCTGGTGCTGGCTGTCCCCCCCGAAAACCTCGCCGCGCAAATCGTTGCCGAGCACGAGGCGGGCCTTACGGTCCCGCCCACCAACACCGCTGCCTTCATAGCCGCAGCCCGGTCCTTGCTCGACGATGCTGCACGTCGTACCCACCTGGGCCACAACGCCCGCCGCTATGCCGAGACGACCTTCGACCTCGACGCCATCACCGATGCCTTCGAACGTATTCTGACACAACTGTAAAGCACTTGCAGGACTTAATTTTCTCGCAAGACATGCACTATGCGAAACCCGCCGCTGAAACGCAGGGCCGTCTCCAAGCCCTGCTCCGTACGGCGGTGGCTAATGGAGCACTTAGGGTATACCCCTTTAGCGTGCCGCAGCAAAATGGTATGAGGGAGGTGCTGTTCGGATTTGTAGGTTGCGTCAGAATCTATGGGCTGTGCCATGTTGTTTTTGAAGTCGCTTTTTTTGGAGGAGAAAGCATAAAGCAAATCATTTACCTTATTTAGACTTAATATAAATAAAGTAGTTCGAGGAAAAAGAAGATCCCTTGTTAAGAATTATTGAGGGAAATGCCAACGCCCCTGCATGCCGTGACCTTTTCTTTCTTGTAACCCTCTGTCCGCGAGCGCCGTATTGCCTGTACATTCCCCTACAGGCCGCTCGTGGGCGGCTGCTCATCAGACTCGCATCCACATGTTCAAAAGATATCGCTTTCTGATTTTTATGGTGGCGTTGCTGTTCGCGGCCCCGCTCTCGATACACGCACAAAATCTGGCCGACGACCGCGAAGCGCCGCGCTACACCACCGAGCGCAAGCTCATCAAGACGACCCTGGAAACCATTGTGGCGATCATTCAGGAATCTACGCTGCGCAACGAAGGCAGCGGCCTGAGTGATCGCCTCAGCCAGATCACCTCGCAACTGACCCACGCGTCGCAGTTAATGCCCGCCTCGCCTGATAAGGACGCGATGGCAACCACTGACCTGGACGAACTGCGCCGCCTCTTGCGCCAGATTACCGACGAGATGGAGGCATTGCGCGAGGAA
>DATGCC010000191.1:0-9435 GCA_035312345.1 Rhodothermales bacterium | reverse complement strand
AGCGCGTTGCCGAAGATGTTGATCGCTTCGCCCTGTTGCTGGATAGGCAGGACGCGATCGGGCCGCTCTTTCTCCTGAACCACGCTGATGTATCGGTTCGTCTCCCACATGTCCGAGTGCATATCGGTAAGGTAGAGGTCGATCGGGCCGTCGCGGTTGTAGTCGAAAGTGGTAACGCCCATCGAGCCGAAGGGCGTGCCACGGAAGCGCTCCACTGTTTTAAGCTCGAACCGCTGACCTTCTACGTTCTCGTAGTATTCGTCGTCCCCATTCATGCTGAGGACGTACAGGTCGGGCCAGCCGTCTTCGTTGACATCCCACGAGACCGCATCTCCCGACCATCCGCTGCCCGCCACACCCATCTCGCTGGTGACATCGACGAAGCGGTTGTCTCCGTCGTTCTTATACAAGACGTTGATCTCGTCGCGCTCTGGGATCAGCTTGCCCATTGAACTGTCAGCGAACCCGGCGTAGTAATAGTATGCCCCTTCCTGATCGTCGAAGCGGGTTCGTCCTTCGATGGGCACGCGCTCGCCGGTGGAATACTGGCCGACGTTCGTCAGGAAAAGATCCAGCAGGCCATCGCGGTCATAGTCGAAGAAGACAGCCCCTGACGAATGCGCGGAAAACTTCAACCCAGCCGCGTCGGAGATGTCTGTAAACGTGCCCGTCCCGTCGTTCTCGAAGAGGAAGTTGCCCTCCCGCACCGCCGTGACAAAGAGATCCTGGTCCCCATCGTTGTCGACATCCGCAAACGAAGACGTGACGCAGACGATGGAGTCGAGTCCTACCCCGGCAGCCTGTGTGATATTCTCGAACGCCCCGTCGCCGAGGTTGCGCCACAGTTCGTTGGCTCCCACCTGATTGATGAAATAGATGTCGGAGAAGCCGTCGTTGTCTACATCGGCGATGGAAAGGCCGTTGCCGTGATCGTAGTGGACCATCTTGTAGGCGATCCCGGCATCGTCTACGATCTTGTGGCTGAAGTCGATGCTCGATGCGTCGAGGCGGTCTGTAAACGAAAAGTCGTGAAAGACATTGATGTCATCGGCAGCCGCCCGTTGCATCTCCTGGCGTCGTGTGAGTTGCGTCGTATCGGCTACGTTCTCCGGGCGATAGACGGTTTGTCGCTCGGGCTCGCTGCATCCGCTCAACATGAAGGTGGCAAAGCCAATCAGGAAGGCTAGCGCACCAATGGACGGAGGGGCAATCGGCTTGCTCATTTCAAACGAGGAGGTAGGATTCCACGAGGACTTTTCTTGCGGTTGCAAAGTATTGACTGAATGCGCTTAACGCAACTCCGAAGCCAGCCTAGCCTATTGCGATGCGTGCTCGTCGAGGAACAGGTAGCGGTCACGATGCTGCTCGGGTTTTGCCTGCGAGTTTACGTCGATCCGCATGACCGAGACGGCCTCGTCTCCGCTACTTCCAGCATCCGGCCATGCTGATAGGTCGGGGCCGTTCGGGTCGCCGGTTTTGATGAAGTTGGCAAAGTATTCCTGCATGACCTTCGAGACCGCGTAGTCGTCTTTCGTCCAGGCATAGACCGGGTTGGTGGCGAGGTTGCCCATCGCGTATTCGATCTCGGCCGAGTGCACGGCTCCGGTGGGGGGCGGTGGCTGGTTGGCTTCCGCTTCTGCATCTCGCACGACACCGCCCGCCAGTCCTGCAACGGCATCGCCCATCTCGGGTCGCATGGGGGGGCGTGGATGGGCATAGAAGTAGCGGTACATTGGTGCGTCGCTCGTCTGCCGGTGCAGGTCGGACCACTTCCAGGTGCTGAATCCGATGAAGCGGTCGCCCGCGAGGTCCGTGGCGGATTGCTTGGTTTCCTTGACCGTTGAAGCCGGGTACAAGGCCAGGACCGTGTCGGCGTGCTCGCCATAGAGATCTCGCACGACCTGGGCGAAGTTTTCGGGGGTAGGCTCATGCTGGCCCAGCAGGAACTGGTACGGCATCTCCTGGGAGTTCCATCCCAGTAGGAGCGGAACGTGCGCCTGCTCGCCGTTAGCGAAGGTTTCCTGGACTTGCTTCGTGAAGAGGTAGCCGTCGACGGTAATCGGGAAGCGGGGCGTGCCGGGCTGCGATGCAAGTTCGAGCAGTTGCGTGGCCGAGAGTGCACGGAGCGCTTCCAGCGAAGCAGCACCGATCCGGTCGGCGAATTGCACCCCGGTCTGCTCTGCTTCAGCCAACGGGGTAAGCGGACGCGCCCCCATCAACGCTCCGCTCTCGCCGATGGCACCCGCAATCAGGTCTTTCGACAGAGGAGATGCCATCTGTGCGCTAACCGAGGCTGAGCCCGCCGATTCTCCAGCGATCGTGACCCGCGCAGGATCGCCGCCGAAGGCCGCGATGTTTTCCTGCACCCACCGCAGGGCCTGGGTCTGGTCGAGCAACCCATAGTTGCCAGATGCCCCATGCGGCGACTCCGCCGTTAATTCGGGGTGGACGAAGAAGCCGAAGATGCCGAGGCGGTAGTTCAGCGTGACCGTCACAATTCCCTTTTGCGCCATGCTCTCACCATCGTAGCGGGGCTCGGAGCCATCGCCAGCTATGAAGCCGCCGCCGTAAAAATAGACCAGCACGGGCAGGGGCTCATCGGGTGAGGTTGCCGGAGTCCATACGTTGAGGTAGAGGCAGTCCTCGCTCATGCCTTCGCTACGGAACATCATGTCCCCGAAGACGCGTGCCTGCATGCACTGCGGGCCGAAGCGGTCAGCGTGCCGCGTGCCGTCCCAGTTCGCCGCTGGTTGCGGCGGCTTCCACCGGAGGTCGCGGATGGGCGGTGCAGCGTAGGGGAGGCCTTTAAAAGCCTGAACACCGCTTGCTTCCATAATCCCTTCCACGCTGCCATGGGCCGTCTGCACGACCTGGGCGTCAGCCATAGAAACGAAGAGTCCGGCGAGGAGGGAGAGGATGAGCAGGGTTTTCATAATGGAATCGGGGGTAAGGTGGCAGAAAGGCGGTTCCATATTTGGGTGCTGCGCGAGGCACGCCTGGTGGATTGATGGCGGAGTGGCTTGCTGGTCGAACAGGGTTCAAAGACTGCACGACAGACTTCGTCGAGTTGTCCAACTCGGCATTGTAAAGGTACTATTCTCTATGCAGAGAAACAGGAATACCATGGTGCACTCAATAGAACGGGTGAAGCCCATTCCCAACTGTGCGCACGAATGCGAAACCGCATGTGCTTTTCTGTAGCCTGGGTGGTTCTGGCACGTATATAAGGGCCCTTTTTAAATCAGCATCATACCCATAACATGTTTACTTGCCATACAATAGTTTACTATGTTTGTACCTGGATTCGCTGTTCGTTTGAATGCAGGGTTGAGGGGTGTAAACGCCAATCTTGTATCCTGAACCAGATCGTAACCAGACCGAGATGAACTCCCCATGACAACCCTTTTGCTCCGCCGATTTGTCTTCCTGTTTTGCGCCATTGTTTCGATGGCTTTCCTGGCTTCCTGTGATGCCCCTGCCGATCAGGCGACACCCGAGCAGGGAGAAGAGACACCTGCTGCGTCAGAACTGCAATCGTTCTCTTCATACGATGAGCAGGCCCGTGCCTTGCTGGCCGAGATGACGCTGGCGGAGAAGGTGGGGCAGATGACGCAGGCCGAGCAGAGCGCCATGCAAGATCCCACAGACGTCGCCACGCTCTTTCTTGGCTCGGTGCTGAGCGGCGGTGGCTCGGATCCTGCGGCAGGCAACAGCCTGGAGGCCTGGACGGCTGTGTACGACAGCCTCCAGCAGCAGGCCCTCACCACCCGCCTCGGCATCCCGATCCTGTACGGCATTGACGCAGTGCATGGGCACAACAATGTGCTCGGCGCTGTCGTCTTTCCTCACAACATCGGCCTGGGGGCTACGCGCAATCCCGAACTCGTCGAAGCGGTCTCGCGCGCCACGGCGGCGGAGGTCCGTGCCACCGGCATCAATTGGACCTTCTCACCCTGCGTGACGGTGCCGCGCGACGAGCGCTGGGGTCGCACCTATGAGGGCTTTGCCGAAGATCCCGAGCTTGTTTCCGTCCTCGGTGAAGCGGCCGTTCGGGGCTACCAGGGGGCCAGCCTCGACAACCCGCTGTCTGTGCTCGCCTGCGCCAAGCATTATCTGGGCGATGGGGGCACGGCCTTCGGCACCGGCAGCTTCCCCAACGCGCCGCTGGATCAGGGCGATACGCAGGTCGACGAGGAAACGCTACGGCGCATCCATCTCACGCCGTACCTCCCGGCCATCGAGGCGGGTGTGGGCTCCATCATGCCGTCCTACAGCAGTTGGAACGGCGAGAAGGTATCCGGCAGCGAGTATCTGCTTACAGAGGTGCTCAAGGAAGAACTCGGCTTCGAGGGGTTCCTCATCTCCGACTATAACGCCATCGATCAGGTCTATCCAGACGACTACAAGACCGCCATCGCCATGTCGGTCAATGCAGGCATGGATATGGCGATGGTGCCGACGAAATACCGCGAGTTCATCCAGCATCTGACCGACCTCGTCAATGAAGGCGAGGTGCCTATGGAGCGGATCGACGACGCCGTGCTGCGTATCCTCCGTGTCAAGATAGCCATGGGCCTGATGGAAGAAGGGCGATCCCACCTGGCCGACCAGAGCCTTCAGCAGTCGTTCGGCTCAGATGAACACCGGGAGATCGCGCGTGAAGCTGTCCGCCAGTCCCTAGTGCTACTCAAGAACGAAGGCGAGACGCTGCCGCTCTCCAAAGAGGCTGTGCGCATCCATGTTGCCGGTAAGAACGCCGACGACATCGGCAACCAGTCTGGTGGCTGGACCATCGACTGGCAGGGCCAGAGCGGCGAGGTGACGCCCGGCGGCACAACCATCCTGGAGGCCATTCGCAACACGGTTTCGGACAGCACCGAGGTGACGTTCGCCCTGGATGGTACGGGCGCAGACGGTGCGGATGTTGGCATCGTGGTGATCGGCGAGACGCCGTACGCCGAGGGCGTGGGGGACCGCGCCGACCTGGCGCTTGGCGAGGAGGACATTGCGGCGGTGCGTACGATGAAAGAGGCCGGCGTGCCTGTCGTCGTAGTGCTAATCTCCGGCCGGCCGATGATCATCAACGACGTGCTCGACCAGGCGGATGCCTTCATTGCAGCGTGGCTGCCGGGCACCGAAGGGCAGGGCGTGGCGGATGTCCTTTTCGGCGACTACGCACCCACTGGCAAGCTCCCGCTCACCTGGCCGCGTTCTGCGGATCAACTTCCCATCAACGTCGGCGACGAGGCCTACGACCCCCTCTTTGAATACGGCTACGGGCTGACGTACTAGATCCCTTCTGACTGACAGGAGGGTGAGGCTATAGGCATCTCTGCCAACGGTTAGCTAGCCATCCGTATCCATATAGGTGACATTCGTTGGCTCGGGCATCTCAGCGCGATGCGCGGTCGGTGTAAGCTGGCCGGTTTCCGCATTGATCTCAAAGACGCGTACTTCATTGGCCTGTCGGTTGGCGACGAGCAGGTAGCGGCCCGATGGGTCGATAGCAAAGTTGCGGGGCCAGCGGATACCTTCCTGCTGGTGTCCAGCGGCAGTGAGTTGCCCTGTCGCTTCGTCAATGGTAAAGATGGCAATGCTGTCGAAGTCGCCCCGGTTCGAGGCATAAAGCCACTGACCCGAAGGATGCACGTGGATGTCTGCGCTCTTATTGTAGCCCTCGAAATCCTCCGGCAATGAAGAGAGGGTCTGGATCGGCGTGAGAGTGCCCGTTTCGGCGTCGTAGCTGAAGGCCGTCACCGTCGCGTCGAGTTCATTCATCAGGTAGACGAAGCGTCCGTTCGGATGGAAATCAAGGTGCCGCGGGCCTGCGCCGGGAGCTGTCTCGGCTTCCCGTACGTTTTCTGGCATCAGGCTGCCGTTTTCAGCATCTAGCGTGTAGATGCGCACGCGGTCGATGCCGAGGTCGGCGGCGTAGGCATAGCGGTTGTCGGGGCTGGTGCGGATGAAGTGGGCGTGCGGTGCTTCCTGACGGTCAGCGTTGGGGCCGGAGCCTTCATGGTGTACCACATCGGTGGCCTCGCCCAGCCGACCGTCTGCTTCCACAGGCAGGAGCGCCACGCTGCCACCGCCGTAGTTCGCTACGAGCACCCACCGCCCGGTCTGGTCGGTGCTCACGTAAGCCGGTCCTGGACCACCCGTGGATTGCTGATTGAGCAACGTCAGCCCACCCGTCCCCTCATCCACGCGATATGCAAGCACCGATCCCATGCCGGATGATTCGCTGATGGCGTAGAGGGTTTGCGCATCGGGCGAGCGGGCGAGAAAGGAGGGATTGAGCACCTGCGCGACTTTTCCAAGCTGGCTAAGTGCACCCATAGCCGGATCAAACCGGAGCGCGTAGATGCCCTCCGTCGAGTCGCCCGTGGCGGTGCCGACGTAGATAAGCGTAGAAGCAGAGGAATCAGCGGGTTCATCGGTCTCGGCTGTAGCGGTCGCTTCGGGAGTTTCGGACGCACAGGCTGCACACGCAAGGGCGAGGAGCAGCGCGGAAAAGCAGAGTAGAAGGGATGGATGGGACATGGCTATCGTCTTATGGGTGAGGAAATGGCAAGGAATGCTTTTGTCTACGCTGTCATTCAAAGTTATCGGTATTGCTGATGAAGGCGATCCGTTGGCTGTCCGGCGACCACGAGGGCACGTTGATGGTCCCCTGCCCGCCGTAGAGGTAGGCAATGACGCGCGGCTCGCCGCCTTCAAAAGGTATCAGCCGGAGGTAGACCTGCTTGTAAAAGGGGTGGTCGCCGGGATCCACATCGGGGAGATAGGAGAGGAAAACAATCCACTGGCTATCGGGCGAGATGTGGGGAAACCAGTTGTTGAGGCCGTCGTCGGTCACCTGCTCCTGCTCGCTGCCGTCGGGCTTCATGCGCCAGATCTGCATGGTGCCGCTACGGGTGGAGTTGAAGTAAATGTATTGCCCGTCGGGCGTGTATTCAGAGCCATCATCCAGGCCCTCTGCATCCGTCAGCCGGATTTCTTCGCCGCCCTCTACGGGAATTTTATAGATGTCGTAATTGTCGTCCCGCCCGCCGGTGTAGGTCAAGAATTGGGCATCGGGCGACCAGCCATGCAGGTACGACGGGCCTTTGCTCGTCACCTTGCGAGGTGTGCCGCCTTCCACAGGCAGGACGTAGACCATCGAAGCACCATCATCCTCATCGCTGTGATGGCTGATGCCGAGTTGGCTGCCGTCGAAAGAGAGGACGTGGTCGTTGTTGTTGCGCGTGGCGAAATCGGTATCGAGTGTGTCAGGCGTCAGGGTGTCCAGGTCGAACCGGTAGAGCAGGCCGTTCCTGTTGTAAATGAGCGTCTTGCCGTCCGGGGTCCAGTTAGGTGCTTGCAGGGAGACGGGCTCGCGGTAGAGGATTTTTCGATGGCCCGTCTCTACCTCCATCACTTCGAGGTTGCTGCCGATGTAATCCTGATACGGCCTGAAATCCGGCGCGGCAGGGAGGACGATGCGCACATTATGGAAGGCCGCCTCTTCGAGAACATCTTCGTTGTGTGACGAGACGAACAGCCCTACGTATACCTCGTCGCCAAGATCGATATCCGTGACCTGTGTGTTGGTAAAGGCATCGCCTGCCTGTGCCACGGACATCGTATAGGTGTTCCCCTCCCGTGTCAGTTGGATCACATCGGCTCCAGTGATAGTGGAGACTATTTCTTCCATCTCCGCGCCATCGCTACGCCGGAATTGGAGCGACGTGAGACCCTCGCCGTGTACCGTGGCAATGACATGGGCCGCGCTCGAATCGAGGCTCGAACGCACCATCCATCCGAGCTTACGATGTGGATCTACGCCTTCGCCCAGGAAATGCGCGTTGGTGCGCAGGATGAAGTCGCCGCTGAGGCGCTTCCAGACGTAGTGAAACTCGTCGTGGTCGAACCAGATGTTGTAGCCCGACCCGGCAACGGTATACACCTGCTCCCCCGCATCATAGGTGACTGTGCCGGGAAGCTTCACTTCCCCGACATCGCCGTGACCTTCAAACTGACCCACGGACTGAGCGAGGGCAGGCAGAGGGAGGGCAAACAGCAGCATGGCAAAGAAACCGATGGGTTTTAGTAGAGAAGCGATTCGGCTTTTCATCTTTTCGGGGGAGTAGTTGGTGGGGGCGTGTCAATGGAGGTAGTCCATCCCGTTTTGATCGAAGGTGCAAGGGGTGCTGACGATTTAGCGAGGCGTGTTCAGTTGCATGAACTTGTCGCGGAAGAAGCGGCCCTGTTGTGTGGGCTCGAAGTCCCAGTTCTCGATGAGTTGGGGGGACCAGACCGGGTCGAAGACCCACGGCGTCCAAGAAATCCCTTTCTCCTCGAAGTAATTGATGATGGCCTCGCCGTACGTCTCGTCGCCGATGACAGGGATGTGGGCCCCCCGCCCGTCTTCACTCATAAAGCCCAACTCAGTAGCGATGACCGGATAGCGATCCGCGACGAAGCCAAAGCTTTCTTCCCACTTCGGCTCCCACGGTGGCGTGCGTTTCTGCGGGTATGGATGCGCGACGTAGGCGACGCCGGGAAAGCCGATGGGAGCCTCGCGGACGCCAGAGAGGTCGTACGACCAGTCGAGCCCGCCGACAAGTGGGATGATGCGCCGGTCGTGCGCGTAGAGCATCGCAATGAGGTCTTCCATGATCGCCTTGTGCTCGTCCCATGTCAAGCGGCCCAGCGTGCCCTGGTAGCTTGTCGGCTCGTTGAACAACTCGTAGAAGGCTACGACCGGGTTGCCTGCATAGCGCGTGGCGATGGTTTTCCAGAAGCGAAAAGTCTCCGTCTTCGTCGTGTTGTACATCGGATGTTGAAATACCTCTGTCCGCAGGTTGCCGATGGAGTGCCAATCGATGATGACGTACATCCCCAGTTCCTCGGCCCACGCGATGCCCTCGTCCAGCAAACGCAGGTAGTCCTCTACGCCGCGCTCGCGCCAGGCCCGCGGATGTACAGGGAAGCGCACGACGTTGGCTCCCCAGCTTGCTGCTGTCTCGAAATATTCCTTGTTCCAGTGTCCCTCATTCTCCAGGCGATCCGGGTCCGAGAACGACAGGCCCCGCAGGATCACCGTGCTGTCGGCCTCATCCACAAACCGGTTGCCTTCGACGCGGAGAAAGGGGAGGCTGTTGTCTCTGGATTGCGCGAAGGTGGGCGGAATGCAGAGGAGCGTGAGGGCTGCGACCAAAATGGAGACGTAGAGAGTCAGGTATTGCATCATGGATCGACCGGTCAGAGGACGGATGGGATCTGGAAGACGCAAAAGTAGCCGAAGACGAGAAAGGCCAGCACCAGCCCGACCGCGAAGATCCAGTGGGGGCGGACGATAGCCCAGGTCTCTTTGCTGACAAGCCGGGGCAACACCACATACAGCCCGATGCCGACCCAGATCGCCTGCAACGGCGTGAGCAACAGGCCATCCAG
>DATGCC010000190.1:0-2464 GCA_035312345.1 Rhodothermales bacterium | reverse complement strand
TTCTGGTTAAATTTTTGGTTTTTCAGGTTGCAGGTTTACAGGTTGATCAAGTTTATTTCGTTGGTCGCTACGCGTGTTTGCAGGTTCGTCAGGTTACAGGTTTAAAGATGTTTGCACCTGGTTCTTTGCTCCTTCGATCCTCGATCTTCTATTCTCTATCCTCATCTTTTTCCCCCTCTCTCCCTTTCCCCCTCTCTCCCTTTCCTAAAGCGTCTTCCCATCCTTCTGCAACTCGCGGCGGACGCCGCCGATGAGGTCGCGCTGGGTGATGATCGTCGATTGTTGGTTGAGCGCCATCAGGGAGGCGAAGCGCACGACGTTCATGATGCTGCCGCCTGCCAGTTCATATTTCTCCGCAATGCTCTGGAGATCCAGCCCCTCCTCCATATCACAGACTTCCGAAAATGCGCCGGTCCAGAGACGATAGCGTTCTGAGGCGTTGGGCATAGGAAAATGAACAATGGCCTGAAAACGGCGCATGAAGGCATCGTCCATGTTGCTTTTGTAGTTGGTTGCCAACACGACCAGCCCCGGAAAATCCTCAATGCGCTGGAGCAGATATGATACCTCCTGGTTGGCATAGCGATCGTGCGCGTCGCTGACGTTGGTGCGCTTGCCGAAGATGGCATCGCCCTCGTCGAAGAAGAGCAGGCAGTTCATGTTCTCGGCCCGCTCGAAGATGCGTTCGAGGTTCTTTTCTGTCTCCCCGATATACTTCGACACCACCGCCGAGAGGTCGATGCGGTAGACATCTTTGCCGAATCGCTTGCCGAGGAGCGTCGCGGTGAGCGTCTTGCCCGTGCCGGGCGGTCCGTAGAATAGGCATTTGTAGCCGGGCCGCATGCGCCGCCGCAGACCCCAGGCGTTAAGCAGGGTGTCTTCGTGATGGATCCAGGCTTCCAGTTCGCGGATCTGATCGAGCGTGCCAGGGGCGAGGACGAGGTCATCCCAGGTCATCTCCGTGCTGATAAGCTTGGCTGGGAAGTCGCGGCTGTAGTCGGGTTTGCGGAGGGTACCTGTCGTCAGGAAATCGACCATCTCGTCGGAGAGTAGCAGTTGCCCGCTGAAGAGCGGTTCGCCGACGGGGGGCGTATCGAGTTTGAGCAGGTTGTGCCGGGCAAAGACATGGTCTCGGCTGAAAAACTGCTGGCAGGCGAAGCGGCGGTGGAGGTCGCCATCGGAGAGCAGGAAGAGCACCGTTTCGCCCGTGGGCAAAAAGCCACCGTGCGCCTTGCCCTGGAGACCGCCAAACTCGGCAAAACCCCGGTTCAATGCTTCATTACGCAGATAAAATATGTCAAGCACCTGCGGTTGCAGATGCGGCACCAGGGCCAGCAGTACCATCAGCCGCTCCTCGACGCGCATGTCGTAATGCGCGATGAAGCTGGCATACATCGACTCATCAGATTCCAGCGGCGGCGGCTCCAGCGCGTAGATGCTCTCCACCCCCACCTCTTCGCCAAAGTGCAACGCCAGCCGCGTCTGCAACACCTGCGCAAACCAGTCCAGTTCCGCCTGCAACGTCCGTGCGTTCGCCGCCTCCGGGGTTTGCCAGGCTTCGATATCGGGTTCTTCGACGATCATGCTTCGTATGGTCGATGGTTGATAGTGAGAACAACCTTCGGAGAGCGGGGGGCGAAAAGCGGAGAGTGATAAAAAAACGCCCTCCGCCTCTCGCGCTCCGCCCACCGAACGCGACGATTCGACAAAGCGATGATTCCTCCTCGAAGCTGTATCCGGTTTCTCATCAAGATTACCATTCAACAAATAATGGATGCGGCATCCAGGGCTGCTTGATGATGGCGATGCTCCACGGTAGCCGATCAAGCAGCATGTCGTAGCCCGTGCGGTCCACCTTGAGCGTCCAGGCGTCCGGCTGCTTCAGAAGCCGTCCTTCGCGCTGCAAGAAGGCCTGTTGCAGGCCCGCGATGGACGTGTTCTTCAAGGCGGCCCACTGCGTCACGGCGGCTTCGAGCAGCACCTGGCTCTCATCGCGCTCCTCCGTTGTCAAGTCGATGGATTTGGGGACCGTCGCGTCGGGCGGCCAGCCACATAGGATCTTGTTCAGCAGCAACACCTGCTCTGGTGCTTCCGTCTCGCCCGTGACCAGAAAATGGGTCAGCAAAACGGCCCGCTGTTGCAATGCTGCCGTGCGAAAAGCTTTGTCTTCTACCAGATCCATCTTCTTAAAAAAGCGCCCCAGAAAGGGCCAGAGCAACACCAGCCCAGCATTAGTCACATAAAAAGCCTGCCCTTCCAGGGGAGGAGTCTCCACCGATTCAAAGGGTTCTTGATCGGTGATTCGTTCGGTGCCCACCTCGGTCCGTGTCTCCTGCTGTACGGAAGGCGGTTCTGCCCTGTCTTGCTCAATGGTTTCTGCCTCGGATGCCGATGAGGGATGCCGGGACTCTCCGGCTTCGTGTTCTGTTGTGGATGCGCCGGAGTCTTGCTGTGGCGCGGTGTC
>DATGCC010000189.1:0-4004 GCA_035312345.1 Rhodothermales bacterium | reverse complement strand
CGCACCGTCAGCCCCAACTCCAGGGCTACACGTTCGAGTTGATCGGTGAGATCAGACGGGTTGCCAGCGGCGGGGATGATGAAAGAGCCTGCGTTGTAGGTCTGATTGCCCGCCACGAAAGCTGCTTCGGCAGCATCCATCTTGACATCCGGTAGCCGGAAGCGGAAGACAGTGACGTTGTCGTCGGTGGTGTTGTTGAGCAGGTAGTAGCTGCCGTTGCCTTCCAGCTTGCCTTCGATCTGAACAGGTTCGGTCAGCATCGTCATCTGCGCGTCGAAGATGGCGGGGTCGTTGACTTTGTGGGCACGGACCTGGTGCAGATACGGCAGCGTCCAGCCGACATCATCGTAGGGCGGGTCGGCATCTTTGGGGAAGTTTTGCTTGTCCAGTAGCACCTGCGCCAGCGTGCGATAGGGCTGATCGAGGCGGACGATGAATGAGCCTTTGGGAGCGGTGAAGGTTTTCTCCTCATCTTTTTCCTCGGCATCATCCCCATTGGTTGCCATTGTCGCTGTTGAATCTTCCTTTCCGGTGGACCAACGCAGATCATTGGTGGCTTCATGGACTTCCAGCCCTTGTTGCATGAGCAGGTTGACCAGCCCGGCTGTGGCGAGCGGACGCGCCTGATCGTTGGGGATGACCCAGGCATACGGCGCGTCCGTCTTTCCTTTCGCCACGGCCCGCTTCGACTTCATGTAGAAGTTCTCGACGAACTCTGCGCGGTTGTCGGCGGTGTATTTGAGCGCCGTCAGCACGCCGCTCTGCATATAGTTGGTGTTGTTGCGCAGCGACCACATGGTCTTTTCGAGCGGCGGGTTGGTGCGGTACCACTCGCGGGAGACCTGGCGCGTGGAGAGCTTGCGCTCTTTGGTGTCCGGGATGGAGTTGCCGAAGGTCTCATAGAACCGCCCCGTGCTGTTGCGCAGGTTGGCGATCCAGATGAGGTAGTTGGCGGCCCAGCCGTTGTAGAAGGCGTGCGTCCACACGCCCGGCATGTCGCGCTTCGTCAGTTCGGCGACCTCCTCGTGGGCCAGATTGTGCCACTCGTTGACCGTGATCGGGTCAATGTATTCGTTGTAGGGGCCGAGGCCGGTGGACGTGTAGAGGTACGAAACAGACTCGTGTAGGTCGTGCATCACCTGCGGTTTCCAGTGGAGGTAGGAGGCGAGCAGGTTGCGTGTGAGGGCGAGACCGAGACCGTAGCCATCGCGGTTGTTGTCGTGCGCCACATAATGGCCCCAGTAGTTGAGGCTCGGTCCGACCTCGCGGTTGTCGGTGCGGTAGGTGTAAATGTCCACCACGCGATCGCGTCCATCCGGCTCGGCGACGGGCGTGAAGATGAGAATGACGTTCTCGCGGATGTCTCGGATCATCGGAGCGTCTGACACGGCAAGGCGGTAGGCCAACTCCATCACCATCTCCGGGCTGCCTGTCTCCGGCGAGTGCAGGCCCGCCGTGATGTAATAAATGGGCTTGGCACGAGCGATAATGGTTTGGGCTTCGTCGTTGGATAGCGTTCGCGGATCGGCCAGCCGGTTGAGGTCGGCGCGGTAACTATCCAGGTTTTGCATCGTTGCCTCGTCGGCCACGATCACCTCGATCATCTCGCGGTCCTCCTCCGTCCGCCCGATGGAGCGCACCTGCACACGCGGGGAGGCATCCGCCAGCGCCCGGAAGTAGCCGTAGATCTCGTCTGTGTGGTGCAAAATGCCCGGCGCGCCGATGATGGTGCCGAAATGATCCAGCGGTGAGGGTACCGTCTCGGAAGCGGGCAGGTGATCCACCATCTCGTTGACGAAGCGTGGATCGGTGGTGTATTCCATGATCTTCGCGCCGTACGCTTCATCGTTCGTCTGCGCCGTGGCGGGCAACACGAGGAGAAGGGTCAGCAGCAGGAAAAAGCAGCAACGGGCAGGCATGGCAGTCGTCGGCTTGGCAGTGGGGGACGGTGGTAGTGCTAAAGGTACAGCACAGCGGTTACGTTTGCGCGGTCGTTTCGTCTATAGAAGTATGGATAGATCCTCTTGATGCGATGACCTTGTTCAAAAACCGCTACCGAATCGAAAGCACCCGGCTACAGGGCTGGGATTATGCCCGTCTCGGCTGGTCTTTCGTGACGATCTGCACGAAAGACAGAAGGTGCTGGTTCGGCGATGTAGTGGAAGATCATCTTCATCTATTCCAACTGGGCACAATAGCAAACGCCTTTTTGGCAAGCCATTCCGATGCATCACAATCGGGTGTGTTTGGATGCCTTTGTGATTATGCCGAACCATATACATGGTATTATTGGCATTGCAGATGATCTTCAAAGGTATCATACTGATGACCACCAAATCGATAAAAATCGACACCGTAGAGACGTAGCATGCTACGTCTCTACCGACGGGGATCGCAAAAATAATACAATGAGTCACATTGCACCGGATGCAGGTTCTTTAGGAGTCATTATTCGGTCATATAAAGCAGCCGTCACCCGGTGGGCGCGGCAAAATGGGTATGCCAATTTCGCCTGGCAACCCCGGTTCTACGATCACATCATCCGCAACGAACGCGCATTGCAGGCCATTCGTCGTTACATCGCCGACAACCCGAGGCACTGGCCGCACGACCGAAACCATCCGGTGAGGTAGCCAGGTTGGGAAGACCGCGAGATAGACAAGAAGCAGCCTGCTCCCAGTTGTTTATTAAGCACTTCCTTTGTAACGTACCCCAAGTGAACTCGTATAGATTCGTGATTCGGTAGCATTTCTTAGCCGAGATCTCTGTGTTGTTTGATAGGGGCGCTGTGTTGGGTCCCATCACTAGATTAACTGAGTGTACGGGGTATGCACGCTTCTCCTTCGCCAGAACAGTGGGATCAGGTGCATCGTCTTTTCGACGAACTCGTTGCGCTATCGCCCGAGGCGCGTACGGCCCGGCTGGAAGAAGCCTGCCACGATGATGCCACCCTGCGCCGGGAGTTGGAGGCGTTGTTGGCCTCTTACACCCGCGCGGGCGACCGGCTTCATGCCGAGATAGCACTGGATGAATCGCCTGGGCCGGAGGTCCAGGTGGGACGCTACGAGGTGCGTCGGAAACTCGGAGCCGGCGGTATGGGTGTCGTCTACGAAGCCTACGACGCTCGTCTGCAACGGACCATCGCGCTCAAATTCCTTTCGGCGCTGTCGAGCAAGGATGAGCAGGCCCGGCAGCGGCTGCTGGCAGAGGCCCGCGCTGCCGCCGCACTCGACCACCCGAACGTGGGTACCGTCTACGAAGTGGGCGAGACGGATGATGGGCGGACGTTTATCGCCATGGCCCTCTACCAGGGCGAGACGCTGCGTGAGAAAATAGACCGGGGACCCCTGCCGGTAGACGAGGCGCTCGACTATGCCGTCCAGATAGCACGGGGGCTGGCGGCAGCGCACGCGCAGGGCATCGTCCACCGCGATGTCAAGCCTGCTAATATCATCGTGACGGAGCCGTCGGAGACAGAAACGCGGGGGCGGGTCAAGATCCTCGACTTCGGGCTGGCCAAGCTCGCCGATATGCACCTGACGCAGACCGGCTCGACGCTCGGCACCGTCTACTACATGAGCCCGGAGCAGGCGCGGGGTGAAACGGTCGATCAACGGACGGATATCTGGGCGCTGGGCATCGTGCTCTACGAGATGCTTAGCAAAGCGCGTCCGTTCCAGGGAGAGTATGCCCAGGCGTACCTCTATTCCATTATGAACGACGAGCCCGAACCCCTCGCGGCGCTAAACCCGGACGTTCCCGAAGACCTCGACCACATCCTCTCGATGTGTCTGGAAAAAGACCGGGATTATCGCTATCCGGCCATGGTGGATCTGCTCCACGACCTTGACATGCTAGAGCAGGGCGGGGGATCCGAGTTATCATCGACCCGTCATCGTGCCACAACGCCGTCCGTACGGGTGCCTCGGTTGGCGTGGGCAGGCGTAGGCACCCTGGTCGCCCTGCTCCTTCTTGTGTTTTCTATCCCGACGCTCCGAGAGGCG
>DATGCC010000188.1:0-4431 GCA_035312345.1 Rhodothermales bacterium | reverse complement strand
TCTGGCGACGAAGTACTTCATCTGGCACTACAACCTCGACTGCCTCATCAACACTTTCTGATCACTACCCCACCTGCCAATGTGGATCACATCGCCCTCGGAGAGCCTGACCGGGGTGTGCTTGGTTAGCTGCCCGTTGTGTAGCGTGCCGTGCGTGCTCCCTGCGTCGCAGAACCAGTAGTGGTCTTCTCGCCAGAAAATCTCGGCATGGTAGCGGCTGATCTTGTGGAACGGCGTCGCCAGCACCAGATTATTGTCCAGCGCCCAGCCTATTCGTAGCCGGGGCTGCTTGAAGGGATGGCACTCCGGTGCCGCTTTTGTGAGCGGTGTTGTACCGTGAGGATGAAACCGTGCATCGTGCCCAGATCAACGGTCTCGTCCTGATCAGATATGCGGGAAGGAGTGTGCATAGCATGAGGGAAAAGAATGGATGATCTCAAGACCCACCGAGGTGGTGGATCTCCGCGAAGAAATAATCCTGCCAGGTCTCCGGCTTGTTGCTTAGCGCACCTACCTTGTGCATGAACGCGGCGTACTGCATCGTGTTGGCCGGCGTCATCGTGAAGGTGATCTCGGAATCGTTCAGGATCCCCAGAATGAAGGTGGGTTCGAGTTCGGACTCGGCCTGCTTGACGTAGACATCGGCGGCGGCCTCCTTGTCCGCCGCGATCATCTCTATGGCCTCCTCAAGCGCACCCAAGAACACCCGGTACACCGCCGGATTTTCCTCGCGGAAGTGCGACGCCGCCCACACACAGTTGAACGTCGAGGGGCCCCCGAGCACGTCGTATGAACTCAGGATCCGGTGGATCTGCGGATCCTCGTTCTGCAACTCCTGATACATAAAGGGCGGACTTGTGAGGTGCCCGGTGATCTCCGCATCGCCAACGGTCAGGGCCGCTACGCCGTCTGTATGCGGCATCGACACGGTGATATCGTCGAGTGTATCGAACGCCAGGCCAGCCTGCTCTGCCGCCATTTGAAGCGTGCGGGCCTGGATCGAGACCGCGACTGCAGGCAGCGCGATCCGGTCATCTTCGTCGAAGTCATGGAGCGATTGGATATCTGCCTGGTTGGTGTTGAGGTAGAGCGGCATCTCGTTCAGGCAGGCAACGCCCCGGACCCCGTGTGCGCCGAGGGTTTGGTCCCAGGCGGTGAGCAGCGGCGCGATACCGCCGGAGGCGATGTCGAGATCGTGGTTGAGCAGGGCATCGTTCATCGCTGCACCATCGGAGAAGCGCAGCCACGCGGTGGTAAGCTCGATCCCCTGCTGCTTGGCATGCTGCTCGATCAGGCTGTGCTCGCGCATCATCTGCAGCGGCAGGTATCCGATCCCGAACTGCTGTGCGATACGGAGCGTAGTGGTCTCTCGATCACTGGAGATGGAGTTTGAGCACCCCGCAAGGAGGGCAAGGAAACAGATGGCAACGATGGTTCTACACGTCATGATTTCGGGATTTCAGTACGGAGTCGGGTTAATTCGTCCTTGCTAGCCCCAGAAGGGGTGCGCCACAGGGTTCCTGGTCATGGGCAGACCTTGTCCACTGCGATGAAGCGCCCGTTCTGCACCTGCCCGATCACCACGCACTTCGCCGGGGCACCGCCGTCGCCGTAGGAGATCGCGCCAGTGACCCCGCCGAGGCCCCGGATCGCAGCGATCCCGCCACGCAGGCAGGCGCGGTCTTCGGCGAGGTGGCCCGTGAGCGCACCGCAGTTCTTCAGCCCCTGCTCAATCACCTGGAGCGCGTCCCATGTTAGCGCCGCAATGTCGTCTGGGGTCGCGCCGTAGGCGGCCTCATAAGCCGCGATGAAGGCTGCTGTCGCGCCCGTTGCGCCGTCCGGGACGTAGTGCGCGGCGGCGAAGAGGCCCTCGCACATCTGCCCGCAGGCTTCCAGCAGTCCGGCGCTCACCCACGAGTCGCTTCCCAGCAGCGGTGCGGCGATCCCGAGGGCCTGCGCCTCGGCCACGGTGCGGAGCACGTCGTCGGTAAAGAGCGGCGCGAAGAGTACATCGCAGTTCGCGTCGCGGATGCGCGTGAGCGGCGCGGTGATGTCGTCGTCGCCCCCACCGAAGGATTCGTAGGCGGGGATCGACCCGGCCCCGTGGAGGCCTTCCCACGCCGTGCGGAAGCTCTCGGCGATCCCGCTCGAATAGGCCTCGTCGCGGTCGAAGAGCACGCACGCGGTGTCTGCGCCGTACTGCTGCGTGGCAAACTCGGCCAGGACCGGCCCCTGGAAGGCATCGGCGAAAGCTGCCTGGAAGACCCAGTCGCGCCCGGCCGTGATGTCGGGGTTCGTGGCCCAGGGCGTGACGAGTGGCGTCCGCTCGGCCTCGGCCACGGCACCGGCGGGGATAGCGAGCGTGCTGAGGTTGGGGCCGACGACGGCCAGCACGTCGTCTTCGGTTATGAGCGTGCTCGTGACGGCCACGGCGCGGTCGGCGATGTCCTCGTTGTCGCGGACGATGAGCGACCATGGGTAGGCGTCGGTGCCGAGCGTCAGTCCGCCGCCCGTGTTGCGGTCTTCGACGAAGAGCGACGCTGCACGGCGCGCACTCTCGCCCACGACCGGGAGGCCTCCGGTGAGTTCGAAGCTTGCCCCGACGACGACTTCGTCGGGAACGCCGCTGTCCGAGGAGTCGCACCCGGCCAGGGCGAAACCGAGCACGAAAAGGATGTAGGTGACGAGGCGAAGGGCTGTCGGCATCATAAGACTGTAGGCGTAGGGTTTTACTTGACGAGGGTAACCTGCCGTGTCTCGGCAAAGCGCTCACCGATGGACCGGATGAAGTACAAGCCGCTCGGATGATCTCCGGCTTCCCACACGAACGCGCGGCTCTGGTTCGCCGCCATCTCCCCATCGAAGAGCACCTCCACGCGGCGACCCAGCACATTATACACTTCAATCGTTACCGCTTGCGCCTGCGCCACCGCCAGACGAAAGCTTGTCTCCGGGTTGAACGGGTTCGGATAGGCTCTACTTAGCATAAACGTCTCGCCTACCTCCACGGCCACTTCCACCTCTGGGCTGTATTCGAAGGTACCGTCGTAGTCGATTTGTTTAAGGCGAAAAACGTGGCGTCCTGGCTCCAGACCAGAGATCCGATGCCGGTACAATTGCGCTTCCTCCGTCGTACCGGCCCCCTCGACCCAGACAACCTGCAACCACTGCCTTTCAGCGCCCTCCTCTGCATTTGGCTGTGTGGCCGCACGCCACTCTACGTTGAAACCGGCATTGTTCGTCTCCGAAGCCGTTGCCCACTGCAGGAGCGCATCCGTGCCATCGGCCTGCGCCTCGAACGAGACCAGTTCGACCGGCAGAAAAGCGTCATCGCTCAACAGCGTACCCAGCGCAATTTCCGTCGCCTGCACATCGTTGGTATTGTCACAGGGTGGACTCTCAATCGTCCCGTCATCGAAGACCCGCGTCAGGGAGGCATCCCATGAGAGATCCGCCGTCTGGCTCGGATCGCCGATGGTGAAGATGATCTCGGCTATCTCCACAGTAGCTCCTGTCGTCACCGATGTTCCTGCACAGGCTCCTCGGAACGAGTAGGCGTAGGTTACTTCAACCTGCACCTTCCCTGTCGTCGGCTGCGTCACCAGGCTATTGAAGGGAAAAGCCGTGAAGGGACCGGAGAACGTGTAATCGATGCCAGCTTGAGCGTTGGAGCCCGAGGGGAAGGCCAGACCGGCCGTGTTGAAGTCGAAGACGAAAGAGGCCGAGCCAAGTTCGAAGTCTTCCTGATCGGCCTGTACGAAGATGCGGACAGAGAGTTGTCCGTCGGTGGGTTGGTCAATGAAGCTGGTGAAGAGGAGGTTGGCCTGGGGTTGGGCTGTGGCACTCGCAGCGAGGAGCATCAACGTCAGCAAAGCCAACAGCCATATGCTATGGAAGAGAGAAGTCGTACGTAAGGAGAAGGACATCATGGCGAACCTCAGTATTGGTCTGGTTCGTGAAGGCGAAAGGATGGATGGAAAGACAGAAGGGACAGCCTGAACTCAGTGCGAAGACTTGTCCGAGAGGCGGCGCGAAGTGGGAGTCAGCAGGGGCATAGGCGCTTGCCTGGCTGCTGGTGGGGCTACAGCACCTGTGGCGGGTACCTGCGATCCCTGGCCTCGGTTGGAAAGCCAGAGGGTTTGATCGCTCGAGCCGGTGAGACCGTCGAGGTCAAGATCCCAGTCGTGGTAGCCAAGCAAGGCACCACGCCCGGAGAGCCAGAGGGTCTGGTCGCCTGCACCAATGAGACCATCACCGTCACCGTCGGCACCGATGAGGGCGAAGGGGCCCGCGCCTGTGCCGGAGAGATCGGCAAGCGGATCAGATCCCTGGGTGTAGGCGGCGTTTTGTGCGATGGTGAAGTCATACTGGCATGTACCGCTGCCGCAATCGACCTCAGCGGCACTCATGACGGCGAGGTGGGTGCGGTGT
>DATGCC010000187.1:0-5581 GCA_035312345.1 Rhodothermales bacterium | reverse complement strand
CTTGTGCAATCGCGCCACCCGAGTATAATCGCGCGCCTGAATCCGCCCTGCTTACCCCCTTATGACTACCCAAAGAGAAAATCTGCGCAATATCGCGATTATCGCGCACGTCGACCACGGCAAGACCACGCTGGTCGATAAACTGCTGCGCCAGTCCGGCACGCTCGACGCGCGCGCCGAGCTGAGCGAACGCATGATGGATTCGAACGACCTCGAAAAGGAACGTGGCATTACCATCCTGTCCAAGAATACCGCGATCAACTGGCACCATCCGGGGCATCAGCAGGACTACCGCATCAACATCGTCGATACGCCCGGACACGCCGATTTTGGCGGCGAGGTAGAACGCACACTGCGCATGGTCGATGGCATCATGCTGCTGGTGGACGCTGCCGAAGGGCCGCTGCCGCAAACGCGCTTTGTGCTCTCGAAAGCCCTCGCGCTCGGTCTGCCTGCCATCGTCGTCATCAACAAGATCGACCGCAGCGATGCCCGGCCCGAAGAGGTGCTGAATGAAGTCTATGACCTGTTCATCGACCTCGACGCCACCGAGGAGCAGATCGAATTCCCTGTCCTCTACGCCGTGGCCCGCGATGGGCAGTGTACGCTGGAGTTGGATGAGCCGCTTACCGACCTGCGCCCGCTCTTCGACACTATTCTCAATACGGTCCCCGCGCCGGAGGGCGACACAGAAGCCCCGCTGCAAGTGCTCGTCACCAACGTCCAGCCCGATCCGTACCGGGGGCCGCTCGCCATCGGGCGCGTGGTGCAGGGCGTGCTCAAAAACCGCCAGCGCGTCGTCCTCTGCCACCGCGACGGCTCACAGGATCCTGTCGAAGTGACGGCGCTGTTCGAGTATGAAGGGCTGAACCGCGTAGAGGCAAAAGAAGTCGGCCCGGGCGACATCGTAGCCATCGCAGGCATGACGGGCATCGGCCTGGGCGAGAGCATCACCGATGCCGAAGACCCGCAGCCGCTGGCCCCGCTCCATGTAGACGAGCCGACGATGTCGATGGAATTCCGCATCAACGACTCGCCGTTCAGCGGGCGCGAGGGGCAGTACGTCACCAGCCGCAACCTGCGCGACCGGCTGATGAAGGAGGCCGAAACCAACCTCGCCATGCGTATCGAAGAGACCAACGCGGCGGAGCGCTTCCTTGTCTACGGACGCGGCGAGTTGCAGATGGCGATCCTCATTGAGCAGATGCGACGCGAGGGCTTCGAGTTCTCCGTGGGGATGCCGCAGGTCATCACCAAAGAGATCGACGGTAAAGTCCATGAGCCGTTCGAACTGGCGCTGATCGATGTGCCGGACGAGTTTATGGGCGTGGTGATGGAGAAGCTGGGCAAGCGCAAGGGCGTGATGACCAAGATGATCAACCACGGCTCCGGGCGCGTGCGGCTGGAGTTTCAGCTTCCGAGCCGGGGCCTCATCGGCTACCGCACCGAATTCCTGACCGACACCAAAGGTACCGGTATCCTGACACACCTCTTCGACCAATACCGCCCCTGGGCAGGCGACATCTCGCACCGCTCGACGGGCGCGCTGGTGGCCGACCGCAACGGCAAGGTGACGGGCTACGCCGTCGTCAACCTCCAGGAACGCGGAGCGCTGTTCGTGGGACCGACCGAGGATGTCTACTCCGGCATGATCGTCGGCGAAAACAGCCGCGACGCCGACCTCGACGTGAACATTACGAAGGAGAAAAAGCTGACCAACATGCGCGCTGCCTCCGCCGATTCGTTCGAGAAGCTGGTGCCACCGACCCGCATGTCGCTCGAAGAAGCGCTTGAATTTATCCGCGAGGACGAGTTGATTGAGGTCACCCCCAAGTCCTTCCGCCTCCGCAAACGCTACCTCGACCCCCACGAACGCAAAAAGCACGCGATGCGAGCTGGGGCGGAGTAGAGGATTTCTGGTTTTCGACTGCGGATTTTCGATTGTTGAGAATGGGCAACCTGAGCATTCAAACATCTGCCACACTGAAGACCGTGGTCAGTGCAGTACCCGAATCAAAAATCGGAAATCCATGGCCTATCACCTCATCGGAAAACGGGTACAGGTTCATCTCTACGACCGCGCCGGACGAATGGTTGGTGCGGTGCAGGGTCGCGTGGTGGATGTCAGCCTGGGCGTAGAAGTGGCACCGGGTATCAAGAAAGACCTTGCCTACATCGTCGATATCGAAACGGGCGGCGATGAGCCGTACAAGAACAGCGCGGGCGGCGAGAACGAATCGTGGTTCGCCATTCAGGATCTCGAAGTCATCGACGACGAACAACCGCGCCTTTTTATGAACTGACCGCGCTATTCCGGTAAGACAGGCTCGTGTGCTTCGATGAAGCGGACGACCTCGTCCACCTCGTCGCTCATGGTCAGCAGGTCGTTGTAGCGGTGGCCTTTCGCCAGCGTTTTGAGGAGTGGGTAGACGGGTTTTTGCTGCGTCCAGTAGTCCGTGCCGAAGAACACCATCGGGCTGACGAGTTGGAAGGTAACGTAGTGGTTCTGCGCAGCGTCCATAAAGATTTCCTGGATCGTACCTGCGCTGCCCGGTGCGTAGATGACCCCATACGTGGCGATGGCAAGTAACCCGTCTTCGCGCAAGCTGTTGGCGAAATACTTGGCGATTTGCGTGGAGAACAGGTTAGACGGCTCATGTCCGTAGAACCAGGTGGGAATGGCAAGACTATCCCAGCCGTCCGGATAGGCGTCTCGCACCGCATAAGCCCGCTCAAAATAATGCGTATCCGTGTAATGCGGTTGGTCGGCAAGCATCTGCACAGCGGTAATGAGTTCGTCTTCGTCGAAAGCCGCCATGTACGCGCCGAGGTTGCCCGCCTCCATCGCGCCCGGTCCGCCACCGGTGGCGATATAATAGCCACCCCGCGCCAGTTGCCAGGCGATGCGAGCGACACTCAGAAACGCCTCTGCATCCCGCGCCATGCTGTGCCCCCCCATGATGCCGACCACTTGCTTTGCCGGTTCGTCGACGGGATAGAGCAGGTCGGTCAACGCATCATCGATGGCGTGGTCGTGGATGCGTTCGGCCAGGGCCATCATGATAGGGGCAGGCGTTGCTGCATCACGAAACTGGGCGTAATGGCTGTAAATCTGCCCATCCACGGTCTCGATCATGCTTTCGGGGCGTCCGTTGATATACCCCATCATCAGTTCTTCGGGCGTGTAAAGTGATGAGCGGTAGGGGTTGAAGGGCAGTTCCTCGAAGACCGGAAAGATCGTGCCGCCGCTCAGCCGGATGTGCTGTTGCAATCGTGGCGTCATGCGGCATCCGAGAAAGAACGAGTCATAGGCAGACACTTCCAGGATGGCCTCCTCCACATCAGGACCCGTCAGGTCCAATCCCTGCACGACCACATGGTGCAATCCATGACCGCTTTCCACCCGTGTGAGCAGTTCGCCGGTCGACTCGACTTCTGGATATGCGCCTTCTGAATGCTTCATGATCTACCTTGCTGATTCGGATTCGTCGCCCGCCAAGGTAGCAACACAGGCCCGCTTCTATCAAGCCTTGTTATCTGGCTTGCGGAACGAACGCAGCAGGCGTCCTACCCAGGCATCCATTTCATCGAACTTGAAGAGCCGGGCCAGCGCGAGGTAGAGCACGCCGTAGCTACCCACCACCAGCAACGCGACAATCAGCGTGGGCCAATCAGGCAGCAGCCACCACAGCAAAGCTACCGGACCTGCCGAAAGCACAGCGACCCCGATCATGGTTAAAACCGCACGCCAGGGCATCCGAAAATCGATCCGCCGACGTAGCACTATGCCCAGCCGCCAGAGTTCAATCCAGGCTCCGAGTGCCGATCCCAACGCAAGGCCTACGGCCCCGAAAAACAACGGCACTTCCTGGGGCGTCGTGCCGATAAAAGAAGCCACCGCGAAACGATCCAGATAAAACATCAGCGGGACGGCCAGGGCCGTAGACATGATAACTCGTAACACCGCGATCTTGGCGGGGGTCTTGGTGTCCTGCACGGCATAAAAGACATTTTGCAGCAGGCGCGACGCGGTCGTTGCCAACAGCCCGACAGTATAGCCACCCAGGATCGCGTAGATGAGCCAGCTATCAGTGTATCCGAAACGCCCTCGCTCGAATAGCCCGCGAATGAGGGGCAACCCGAACGCCAGATATCCAATGAAGGTAGGCACCGTCAGAAACATGATCTGGCGAAGCGACCCCTGAATACGCTGCATAAAAGACGCCCGCTCCTCCTCATTGATGCGCGAGAGTTCGGGCAATTCAGACGCGGCTACCGACATGCCGAAGAGGCTGATAGGCAGCACGTAGAGCACTTGCGCATAACCAAGTGCCCCTACCGCCCCCGCCGCAATGATCGACGCGAGAATCATGTCAATCCAGGTCGAAATCTGATATGCACCACGCCCGGCAACCACGGGACCGAAAGCATGCAGTGCCTCCTTCACGCCCTTCACCTTCGTCGAGAGCGAAAAGCGGAAGCCGGTCATCTCGCGGAAAACCAGCGGCAACTGGACGGCAAACTGCAACCCCCCACCAACCAGTGCACCAAAGAAAGAGGCGAAAAGCAACTGGGTTAGCATTTCAATCGACACCCCACCCTCGTTACGAAAGGTCAGCGGGTTGTCCATCAGCACGAACGCCATCCCGAACAGCGCCCCGATAATCGCCACATTCCAGACGACGGGCGCGAAATAGGGCAGCAAAAACCGACGGTGGCTGTTCAAAATAGCCAGCGCCCAGGCCGACAGCACCAGCAACCCTGTCATCGGAAAGATGATACGGACACCCTGCACGGTCAGTGCAAAACGGTCGATGGTGAGTTCGCCTGCCGCCACCTTGGCCGCATCATCAACAAAGCCCGGTGTCAACACCGTCACAATAGGTTCGGCCAGCGCGATGCCGAGCAGGACAAATACCGAGACCACGACAAGCATCAGCCCGAAAACTGCCCCGGCGAAGCGACCGGCTTCCTCGGCGCGTCCCTCCTCCAACATCCGGCTGTAGACGGGGATAAACGAGGCCGAGATGGTGCCTTCGCCCAGCAGGTTCTGCAAGACATTCGGCCCCCGGAACGCCATCCGAAAAACATCCGTGTGCGGCCCGACCCCGAAGAAATAAGCCACCACTGACTCGCGCACAAACCCGACGATACGACTGGCGAAGATGCCTGCGGCCACCGACGACGCCGCACTCTGGCGGGGCTGGGAGGCAGGCGATGGATCGACTTCTGCGGAGACGGGCTCGGGCATAGGGGGTTACAAACGGGTGAGAGCCGAAAGCTTACAGTAGCTTCCGGCTCCCATACGCAGCAACGCTACCGAGGTGCCCTGCTGTTACAGAACATAGAATGCTTACTTGATGAGAACGAGCCGGCGCGTCTGGCTGAACGCCCCGGCTTCCAAGCGATAGAGATACATCCCACTTGGCAACCCGGCCGCTTCGAAAACCACCGCGTGTTCGCCCGCTGCCATGCGTCGATCAACGAGTACGGCTACCTCACGGCCAAGCAAGTCGTAAACCGTCAGGCGCACCTGTTCGGCTTGCGGCACGGCATAGCGGATCGTCGTCGCCGGGTTGAA
>DATGCC010000186.1:0-5735 GCA_035312345.1 Rhodothermales bacterium | reverse complement strand
CAGCGCAAGACAGTGCTGAACAAAATGGCAGCGTTGTGCGAGCGGATGCAATACCGCCCCTACCGTTTCGTGCGCGACTTCCACCCCGCCCGCGATGCCCATAAACTCGCCGACTTCAAACACCGCACCTTTCAGCCAATTGATGCGCGCTGGTTTACCCGCAACCTCGGTGCCGCCCTTCGCCAGCACGAGACGGTCGAGAACCTCTTCGCCACCAAACTGGCGCAAGACGCAGAAACCGTCGAAACCGCCATTCAGGGATTCAGCGAGGGTATCATGGGCATGTCGCCGGAGACGCCGCGCCGGTTGCAAAAACACCTGGCGCGTCCCGCTACGGGCAGCGCGTGCAAGCGGCTCAACATGTACCTCCGCTGGATGGTGCGCCCCGGCCCCGTAGACCTGGGCATCTGGACGAAGATCTGTCCGGACCAACTTGTGCTCCCACTGGATGTGCATGCCGGGCGACAAGCCCGCGCCCTTGGCCTGGTCTCACGCAAACAGAACGACTGGCGGGCAGCCTTCGAACTCACTGCCAACTGCCGCCTGCTCTGCCCCGACGATCCAGCCCGCTACGATTTTGCCTTCTTCGGCGTCGGCGCTTATGACGAGGCGTTGGATCCGCGTTTTACGGATGCCAACGCGCTCACCTTTGCCAAATCGCCCACCGAGCGATAGGTGCGGTCATAGTAGATCAGCGGCTCGCCCGCTACATATTCTTGAATAGCAACGACCTCGCCGAGCAGCAACGAGTGGTCGCCTGCGGGATGGACCGCGTTATGCGCGCAGTGGAAGATCGTCAGTGCATCGCTCAGGATCGGCGTGCCGTCGGCATCAACGCGGTAGTCGAGATCGGCAAATTGCTCTTCCCCCGTTCGATCTGGAATGGCGAAATGATCGGACAGATGGGCCTGTTCATCGGTGAGGATATGCACGGCGAAGCGTTCGGCCTGGATGAGGACATCGTGTGCCTGTGCATCGTGCGCCACATTGAAACAAATCAGCGGCGGATCGAGCGAGACGCTGGTGAAGGAGCCGATGGTGATACCACGCGGTTCGTCGTCTCCTGCGACCGTCACCACCGTCACTGGCGAGGGCACCCGGCGCATGGCGGTGCGGAGCGTATGGCCATCGAGCTTTTGCTGCATTTTGATCTCCTATAGAGCCGAAAAGTAGCCGCCACAGAACTACGTGTACCTATAAAAACAAACGGCATGCCCCGAAACGGTGAGGCATGCCGTGTAGTTTCTCGGTCACGCCGTAGCGCTGATCAGGTGAACACGTCTTTAACGCGGCTGAAGAACGATTTTCGATCGGGCGATTCTTCGGGGCGCGGCGCAAAAGAGGGCGACTCGCGCAGTTGCTCCATGACTTCACGCTCCTCGTTGGTCATATCACGGGGCGTCCATACGTGGATGCGAACCATCTGGTCGCCGCGACGGCTGCCCTGCAATTCCGGCAATCCGCGTCCTTTCATGCGCAGGATCTTGCCCGGTTGCGTACCCGCATCGATTTCGAGGCGTGCGCGGCCCTTCAACGTAGGCACTTCCACGTCGGTGCCGAGGGCGGCATCGGGGAAAGAGATGTGCACATCGTGGTAGATGTCGAGCCCCTCGCGGACGAAGTCTTCACTGGGGACCTCTTCGATCTCGACGCGCAGATCGCCTGCCGAACCGCCCCGAATCCCGGCGTTGCCCGCGCCGCGCATGGTGAGGTAATTGCCTTCCATCACGCCAGCAGGCACCGGAATCGCAATGGTCTCCTCGCCCCGCACGCGTCCCTCGCCGCTGCAATTGCCACACTTGTTCTTGACAATGCGCCCTTCGCCATGGCAGGTCGGGCACGCCTGCACGTTGACAAACTGCCCGAAGACCGTGCGCGATACCTGCCGCACTTCGCCTACGCCATTGCACGTCTCACAGGTCGAGTAACCCGCGCTGCCCCCTTCGGCTCCGCTGCCCTCGCATACGTCGCACGCGACGAACTTACGCACCTTGATTTTTTTCTCGACGCCTTCGGCAATTTCTTCGAGCGTAAGCGGAAGTTGAATGCGCAGACCGCTGCCGCGCCGTCCCTGCCCACGCCGGGTGCGTCCGCCCCCGCCCGCGAAGATGTCCTCGAAAATCGTTCCTCCAGCACTGCCACCAAAAATGTCGCTGAATGCGCTGAAAATATCATTGATGTCTTGGAACCCGGCTCCGCCCCCACCGGCCCCGTTGCGTACACCCGCATGACCAAAGCGGTCGTAGCGGACGCGCTTGTCGGGGTTAGACAGCACCTCGTAGGCTTCTGCTGCTTCCTTGAATTTGGCTTCGGCGTCCGCGTCGTCCGGGTTGCGATCTGGGTGGTATTGCAACGCCAGCTTGCGGTAGGCTTTCTTCAACCCGTCCGCCGACACCGAGCGCTCGACACCTAATATTTCGTAATAATCTCTTGGCATGAAGATGGTTGGTTTAGAAAAAATTGGTTTCTGGTTTGTAGGTACTGGTTTTGGGGTTCTCCTTTGTAACTGAACCAGTAACCAGAAACCATCAACCAGTAGCTACGCAGCGACGATCACGCGGGAATGACGCAGCACGCGGTCGCCCAGGCGGTAGCCCCGCTGCATCTCGGCCAGGACGGTGCCGGGCTCGGTGCCTTCGGGAGCTGACTGCTGCATGAGGGCTTCGTGCAAATGTTCGTCGAACGGCTGCCCCACGGCTTCGATGTATTCGACGCCCAACTTATTGAGCACATCCGAGAAGTTCTGGTAAACCAGTTCAACGCCCGCCTTCAAGGCATCGTAGGCCGCGCCGCCTTCATTTTGCTCAGCGACCTGCTCGGCTGCATCCAGCGAGCGGCGAAAATCGTCCAGGACGTTCAGCATCGGCTCAATAACCTGGATCTGGCCCCGCTGCAATTGCCTCGCATACTCACGCTCCATGCGTCGGCGGTAGTTCTGAAACTCGGCTGCCTGCCGAAGCACCTGCTCACGCGCCTGTTGCAGTTCAGCCGTTAGCTGCTCCGAGGCATCTACGCCATCCGAGGCTGCTGCCTGTTCGGCCTGCTCCTCCTCAGAAGCCGCCTCCATCTCTTCAACCTGTGTCTCTTTTTCGCTCATCTATCAAGTATTGGTATTGGTTTATGGTTTGTAGTTCCAGGTTCGAGGTTCAAGGTTTCCGTTCGTCAACGTTGAACCTCGAACCTGGAACCTCAAGACGTGGCGCCGGGGTGACTCAGCAGCGTCGCCATGTTTTCTACCAGGGCCACTACACGCTCATAGTCCATGCGCATGGGGCCCAGGATGCCCACCGTGCCGGTCGTCTCGCCGACCTGATAATGGGCGGTCACAATCGAGTATTTGTCGGCGCGCTCGTCGCTGTTTTCGCTGCCGATACTAACGACCGCTTTGCCCGGACGGCGCGGAAACTCGGGATGCTGTCCTTCGAGCAACTGTACCACGTAGCCCTCGTTTTCGATGATCTCGATGAGGTTGCGCACATCGGCCATCTCCTGAAACTCCGGCTGCGTGATGATCTGTTGCGTGCCACTGTACGTCATCCGCCCCTCTGTCGGTTCGCTAAAGAGCGACGTCGACTCGTTGAGGATGAGCCGGACGATGCCGGTGCCCTCGTCGTCAAGGTCGCGGGTGCGTTTGGCAAAGCTGTGGCGGATTTCTTCGAGCCGCAATCCAGCCAACCGCTCGTTCAGCATCGAGACGATGCGGTCGAGGTCGCGGCGCTTGAAGGTGGCTTCTACTTCGAGCACGATGGTTTTTACAAACCCACCGCGCACGCTGATAACGACCATCACCCGCGACGAGGCCAGCGGCACCACGTCGAGCCGTTCAAGGACGCCTTTCGAGAGCCGGGGGCTGAGCACTACGCCAAGCAGGTTCGACATTTGCCCGAGCAGCCGTGAACTCTCGCGTAACAACTCCTCGGTGTCGCCCATGATCTGGTCGAGTTGTGCTTTTAGCAGTTTCTTCTCCGCCACCGACAACTCCGGCGAGGCCATCAGTTCATCCACGAAGGCGCGGTAGCCCATCTCCGTAGGCATCCGTCCGGCAGAGGTGTAGGGGTGCCCCAGATAGCCGAGTTCTTCCAGGTCGCTCATGGTGTTGCGGATGGAGGCTGGACTCAACCCGATGGGATAATGCCGCGCCAGATACCGCGACCCCACTGGCCCGGCAGTGTCGATAAAGCTGCGCACGACGAGCCGCAGGATTTCCTGCTCTCGTTCGCTCAGCGCATGCTCGGGGCGATATGATGATCCTGATGTACGCACGGTCTCCGGTCTCCGCAAAAGCCTTGCCGTCTCCGCAAAATAGGACGAAACGGCAGAGCGTGCCAACCTGATTCGTCGCTATCCTCTGTTCTGCGTCAGGCTGACAGGGGCTTATCGCTGTGTTCTCAAGCCGTTAGCCTAAACCGAAGAGGGTTTGTGTGGTTTCTGCTTGGCAGACTGTTCGTCCACTTCCTACTGGCATTGGGCAATGTCGGTGGCTATTTTGTCGCGCCCCTCCCCTACGATTTCTGATTTCCATCTCACTCATATGCGCGCTGCAAACATTCCACCAGTAGGTTTCTGGATTGCACTACTGCTTTTTCTGGCAGCCTGTGAATCCGAGCATTCGGCTCCGTCTTCTGACACGGCTTCCCAACCTCCGCTTTTTGAAAACGTGGCGACAGCCAGCGGGCTTGATTTCGTCCATGTTAATGGAATGTCTGGAGAGAAATACTTCGTGGAAATGACAGGCGCTGGCGGCGCGCTGCTCGATTACGACAGCGATGGCGATCTGGATGTCTACGCTGTACAGGGCCACCCGATTGAGGCAGCGGCGGACACCTTGGAGGACGCCGTCTATCAGGATCGCCTCTACCGCAACGACCTGACGATTCGGCCTGATGGCTCACGCTCCATGACATTTACGGACGTGACGGAGGAAAGCCATCTCCGTGCCACCGGCTACGGCATGGGGGTGGCAGCGGGCGATGTCAACAATGACGGGCACCCTGACCTGTACGTGACCAACTGGGGACCCAACCAACTCTGGATTAACAACGGCGACGGCACCTTCACCGACGCCACCCAACCCGGCATCACCGACGACCCGCGCTGGTCCACAAGTGCCGCCTTGGTGGATTTCGACCGCGACGGCTGGCTTGATTTGATGGTGGTGAATTACGTCGCCTACCGGCTGGAAAATGAGCATCCCTGTTTCGCCTCCCGCTCGGGTCGCCGCGATTACTGTGGCCCGCAGAGTTACACCGCCGAGTCCGATCGCCTCTTGCACAACCGGGGCGATGGCACCTTCGAAGATGTAACCGTCGAGATGGGCCTCTCGCAAACGTTCGGCGCGGGGCTGGGCATTGCGGTGGCTGATTTTAACGAGGATGGCTGGCCTGACCTCTACGTTGCCAACGATGGGATGGAAAACCAACTCTGGATCAACCAGGAGGGCCAGCGCTTCGAGAATGAGTCCGTGCAGGCAGGCACCGCCGTCAACATGTCGGGAGCAACCGAAGCCAGCATGGGCGTCGTCGCTGCCGACTTCGACGACGATGGCGACGAAGATCTCTTTATGACCCACCTCAACGGCGAGACGAACACCTTATATATGAACATGGGTGGCGCGCTTTTCGAGGACCGCAGCCGCCCCGCCGGACTGGGACAGGCGAGTTGGCCCTACACCGCCTTCGGCACCGACGCGCTCGACTACGACCTCGACGGCTGGCTCGACCTCTTCGTCGCCAACG
>DATGCC010000185.1:0-3406 GCA_035312345.1 Rhodothermales bacterium | reverse complement strand
TGAAATCGCGGTCGTGTTGCGACAACACGGTCTCGCGCTGTCGTCGTGGCAAGGAGACCATGAAGGCTCACCTGCCAAAACAGACCATTTAAGGCATTTGCCTTCTTTACACATGTCCATACTCATATAGCACAGTCCGTATTAAATGAGCAGGATCTGCACACATAGATGACCGAAGATAGTATAGATATTGCCATCATCGGCATGGCAGGGCGCTTCCCCGATGCCGACACCCTGGATGCCTTCTGGAACAACCTGCAGGAGGCCCGCGAGGCCATCACCTTTTTTTCCGACGACGATCTCCTCGCCAGCGGCGTGGCCCCGCAGCATCTCAACCATCCCCATTATGTCAAGGCGGCCCCGGTGCTCCAAGACATAGCCGGGTTCGATGCCTCCTTTTTTGGGTACAGCCCCCGTGAGGCCCGTGTGCTCGATCCACAGCAGCGTCTCTTCCTGGAAGCAGCCTGGCATGCCCTCGAACACGCTGGCTACGATGCGCGGCATTACGAGGGCGCGATTGGCGTCTTTGCAGGGGCTTCTATGAACACCTACCTGCTCGCTACGGGGTTGGCCCCCTACCTCGTCGATGATTACGTCTTCACCCTCGTCGGCAGCGACAAGGATTTTCTAGCCACCCGCGTTTCCTACCACCTCGACCTGACGGGGCCCAGCGTCACGGTGCAGACGGCCTGCTCGACTTCTTGGTAGCGGTGCACCTCGCCTGCCAGAGCCTACTCAACCATGAGTGTGATATGGCCCTGGCCGGTGGGGTCTCCGTGCGTGTGCCTCACCGCCAGGGGTACTACGCGCCTCCAGGCAGCGTGTGCGCTCCCGATGGACACTGCCGCGCCTTCGATGCTCGCGCACAGGGGACGCTCTTTGGGAGTGGTCTCGGCGTGGTGGTACTCAAGCCCCTGGCGGCAGCCTTGCGCGAGGGCGACACCGTGTTTGCGGTTATCAAGGGATCGGCGATCAACAACGACGGAGCCTCGAAGGTGAGTTATACAGCGCCGAGCCTGGAGCGTCAGGCTGAAGTGGTAGTCGAGGCATTGGCTTGTGCAGGGGTTGATCCAGACACCATCAGCTACGTCGAGGCTCACGGTACAGGTACCCGGCTGGGGGATCCCATTGAGGTAGCCGCGTTGAGCCGGGCCTTCCAGGTATGGACGCAACGGCGGGGCTACTGTGCGCTCGGATCGGTCAAGACCAATGTGGGCCACCTCGACGCAGCGGCGGGGGTGGCCGGTTTAATCAAGATCGTGCTGTCGCTAGAGCATGAGGCGTTGCCAGCAAGTCTGCATTTTGAACAGCCAAACCCGGAGATCGACTTTCAGGAGAGTCCGTTCTACGTGAACACGGCCTTGCAGCCATGGGTACGCGAGGGCCACAGGATGCGCCGGGCTGGTGTGAGTGCACTGGGGGTAGGAGGCACGAATGCCCATGTTATCGTGGAAGAGGCTCCAACAGGCGCGCCGTCGGGTGCCTCGCGCGCAGGACAGGTATTGATGTGGTCGGCCCGAACAGCGCATGCGCTGGAAGCGGCTACGTCGAATTTAGCGAGGTACCTGGACGAGAAGGGCGCGGGGGTTGCGCTGGGGGATATAGCCTATACGTTGCAGGTGGGACGTCGCGAGTGGAGCCATCGCCGCGTGCTGGTATGCCAGAATCAGGCGGATGCCCGTGCTGCCCTGGCTCCCGTAGATCACCAGCGGGTCTGGACCGCTCAGGTGCAGGGAACGTCTAGGGAAGTCGTGTTCATGTTTTCCGGGGGCGGCGCTCAATACGTGGGTATGGGGCAGGGGCTCTACGACACCGAACGGGTGTTCCGAGACCACATCGACAGGGGCCTCGCCATGGTCAGTCCGCACATAAACGGTGACCTCTACAACGTGCTTTTTGCCCCGGCGGACGCTGTGGAAGAAGCCGCTGCCGCTTTCGAGCGCCCCTCTGTCCAGTTGCCGGTCATCTTCATTATAGAATATGCCCTGGCCCAACTCTGGATGGCGTGGGGGGTGCAGCCCGGTGCGCTCCTGGGGCACAGCATGGGAGAGAACACGGCAGCGTGCCTGGCAGGGGTATTCACTTTTGAAGAGGCACTCAACCTCGTCGTGCTACGTGGTCAACTCTTTGAGCGCATCCCCGCAGGAGGCATGATGAGTGTGCCTATTGACATCCGGGATATCGCGCCGTGGTTGGGCGACGATCTCGATCTGGCCGCCGTAAATCGCCCCGGTGCGTGTGTCGTTTCGGGGCCGCCAGCAGCCCTGGACCGGTTGGAACGTCAACTCGCTGTACAAAACCTGGAGACGCAGCGTGTGCGCATCGCTCTGGCGGCGCATTCGCGGATGCTCGATCCTATGCTACACACCTTTGGCGCGTACCTGGAACAACTCGTCTTGCGCCCCCCGACCATACCGTTCATTTCAAACCGGACGGGCACCTGGATCACGATTGAGCAGGCCACCGATCCCCTGTACTGGGTCGAACACCTCCGCCACACTATTCGTTTTTCGGATGGGCTTACCACGCTCCTTCAGGATCCTGACCGCCTCTTTCTGGAAGTAGGACCCGGACAGACGTTGGGTGCCTTCGTGAACCTGCATCCCGATAAAAAGGCGAATCAGGTCGTGCTGGCTTCCTTGCGGCACCCGCTTAGCAACCACCCAGACGTGACCTTCATCCTGGAGACGGTAGGGCGACTCTGGCTAGCTGGTATCCCGTTCAACTGGGATGGGTTCTATGCTGACGAGCGACGCCATCGGGTGCCTTTGCCCGGATATCCCTTCGAGCACCAACCGTACTGGTTCAAGCCAGATGAGCCTGAGGGACAGGCACCGGAGAGGCCACGGCGGCCTGGTTGGTTCAGTCGGAGGCGGGATGGGTGGCGGCGTTGGCTGCGGAAGGCAGCTCGGCCTGCTTTAGCACCCGTAGCGCCTGCCCCAGAGACAACATCCGACAAGCAGGAGCCGTTAGTCTCAGATACCTCTTCTCCCACCCCGCTCGAAGAAAGCCTGTTGATGATCTGGCGAGAAATGCTGGGTACACCTCACGTTGGGCGGGCCGATGACTTTTTTGATCTTGGAGGCAACTCCCTGCTGGTTACGCAAACGGTAGCCCGGATCAATGAAGTCTTTCAGGTAGACCTTTCGGTGCTTAATCTGCTGGAATCGCCCACCGTGGCGGGGCTGGCACGACGGATCGAGAGCGTCCATCGGGAAGAAGCGCCGCCGTGGCGGTGAACTGAGCAAGTTGAAAGAAAGGCATGTATCCCGTGGTGCCTATGCTGCATTACTAGGGAGGTGTGAAAACGGAGGTATCCCTGTGCCAGAATCTCGATCCCCACGTGCCCTCATCATCGGGGCTGGCCCTGGCGGGCTGGCGGCTGCCATCGGACTGCGGCAGGCGG
>DATGCC010000184.1:0-3490 GCA_035312345.1 Rhodothermales bacterium | reverse complement strand
GTCCAAACGGGTTGTCCTGGGGTGCCGCGAAGGCGGGCGTAGTTCCTGCTCCCGCTGTGTTCCTGTAGTAGCGGAACGCGCCGCTCCTGAGACCGACGAGCACATCCTGGTCTCCGTCCCCGTCGAGGTCTGCCACCGCTGGTATAGCATAGGCGAGATTTCCTCCTGCCCGCGTAAGGCCGAAGGGATTCTCAACGAGGGCTGCGAAGGTGGGTATGTTTCCTGCTCCGGCCGTGTTTTCGTAGAAATTGAGGGTGCCGTCTCGCTCGCCAGTTAGTACATCGAGGTCGCCATCTCCATCGAGGTCTGCCACCGATGGAGCGCTATCATTACCCCCCACACCCGTAAGGCCGTAAGGATTATTCTCGACCGATCGGAAGAGGGGTTCCGTTTGCGCGTGGGCTACCACCGGCCCGAGCATCAGCAGCATGAGGGCCAAAAGGCACGAAGGCAGCAAAGAAATCGAAGAAGCAGAAGTACGTAGCATCATGACGTGGAGGGGCTATCGTGGGCAGGGCCAGAAGACGAATCCAGCATGGCACGGAGCGCCTCTACCTCTAACTGTGCACTCACAAAGCGCGGTGCGGTGGGCATCGGATTCACCGACTCTTCTGCATCGGGCTCGCCCGGCGGCGCGCTTTGCTTCGGCGGATGGCTAACTGGCGGCGTGGAACGGTCTGGCTTATCCATGTCCTGCTAGACAAAGAGGGTCATGCGACACGCAATGCGCTTGTCGTCAGTAGCCAGAATAAATCAAGCCGTCATATCGAGGCGCGACTTCCTCATATCGAAGGGCGACATGGCATATCCTGCGGGGACAAAAACATATCCTCGTGGGACGAAGGGCGCGTAGCGAGCAGAAATGTGAGTGCAACCGCTACGAAGGGTACAACGATGACATAAACCGATTGCTATGCAGATCTCTCAGGTAGAACCGGTATCAGTCCTCTTGGGCATAAGCCGAGGGTGGCATGCCGTAGACGCTGTTGAAGGCATGAGAGAACGACGGGTAACTCTTGAAGCCGACGGCATAGGCTACTTCTTTGGCGGAACCTCCTTCTTGCAGCAGGACGCTTGCTTTTTCCAGCCGCATACGGCGCAGTAGCTCAGAGGGCGATTCGGTAGTGAGGGCCCGCAGCTTACGCAGGAGTTGGCGGCGGCTCATGTGAACGGCCTCCGCGAGTTGGCCTACCCCAAAGTCAGCATCGCTCAGGTTGGCGGCTATCGTTTCCTCTACCTGCGCTAGAAAAGCCACCTCCTTCGCTGGAAGCACCGGGGCTGCCTGCTCCGCTGAGGATGTCGCTTCTTCTGCTTCCCCAAACAAGTCGCGCAGCCGCTGTCGCTCTTCGATCAGTGTCCTTACCCGAACGCGCAATTCCTCAGCATCGAAGGGCTTCGGAAGGTAGGCGTCTGCCCCTGACTCAAACCCTGCAATGCGGTTTTCTACGTCCGCCTTCGCCGTCAAGAGCACCACCGGGATGTGGCTCGTGCGAACATCGGCTTTGAGCGCAGCGCAGAGTTCCAGCCCGTCCATCTCCGGCATCATCACATCCGATAGCACCAGGTCTGGCACCCAGTCTTGAGCCAGCGTCACTCCCACCTTGCCGTGTGCGGCTTCCACCACCCGATAATCCGATGCGAGGTGGGCGCGGATGTAGGCCCGCATATCGGCGTTGTCCTCCACGACCAGCACCACCACTTCGTTCTCTTCCCCCGACGCCTCGGGGGGTGATTCTTGGGCCAGACCGTCTTGAATGACCGGCGAGAGCGCGTACTGCTCACCTGTCACCACCGGCTGAACCCCGGCTTTGTGCCTATCCCCCCTTGCGGCAGTTGGTGTTTCTTTCAGGGGGGGAAGAAGCACGATGAAGCGGCTCCCAAACCCGACAGCGCTTTCCACCTCGATTCGCCCCTCGTGGAGATCAACCAGTTCCTTCGCCAGCGAAAGCCCAATGCCAGACCCCTCGTGTGCCCGTGTTGCGGCCTGTTCTATCTGGTAGAAGCGGTCGAAAAGCCGGGGCAGATGCCCGGCGGCGATGCCCGGCCCGGTATCGGCCACTTCGATGCGCGCTCCGCCATCCTCGGCCTGGGTCAGCGAGAGCGAGACTTTGCCGTGCGGTGGCGTAAACTTGAACGCATTCGAGAGCAGGTTGACGACGATCTTTTCGAGCTTGTCGGCATCGAAGACGTGCCAGAAAGCATGCTCGGGGAGATAGCGCGTGAAGAGCAGGTGCCGCTGATAAGCCAAGTCCTCGAAGAGGGCGGCAATGTGTCGTAGGAACAGGGCGAGATCCTGACGCTCGACCTGAAGCTGCAACATACCTGCATCAAGGCGGGAAAGCTCAAGTAGCTGGTTGATAAGGCGGAGGAGGCGGTGACCATTGCGGCGAGCCCGCTCAAAATGTGGCCGGGCTTCTTCGAGACCGTCAAAGCGCCCCTCGACGAGGTCGCTGATGGGACCGAAAGTGAGCGTGAGCGGCGTGCGGAACTCGTGCGAGATGTTTGCCAGGAAGCGACTCTTGACCTCGTTAGCCTTATGGAGGGCTGCGTTGGTTTCGTGCAGGGCCTCGGCCTGCCGCGCCAGTTCCTCCGTCCGCTCAGCCACGACCCTCTCCAACGTCGCCTCCCGCGCCTGGTGCCGCCTCGTCCGGTAACCTATAAAGGCACCCACGACCATCACCGCCATCACGCCCAGTAACACGTAGAACCACGCCGTCTCCCATAAGAGCGGCGGGCGATGCAGCGCCAGCGTGGCTGCCTCCCCCCAGACACCGCCTAGTCCCGCCCGCACCTCGAAGCGGTAGTGGCCCGGCGGCAGGTTCGTGTACTGCGCCTCGCGGCGCTCGCCCACATCGTGCCAGACGTCGTCATAACCCGCCAACCGCACTTGGAAACGCACATCCCGTGGGCGCGTGAACTCCTGCGCCGTGTAGTGGATCGCGAGGTCGCGCTCGCCAGCCGCAAGCGCAAGCGGCTCCATGCTCTGGGCGAGGATCTGGCGCGCCTCGTCGCCGACCTGCACGGCCTCCAGCACGACCGGTGGTGGCGCGGGCGAGGTTATCTCGTCCGGGTCTATGATCACAACACCTCCCTGCGTCGGGAACCACAGCCGCCCGTCCGAAGCCTTAATGCCTGCTGGCTGGGTACCCCCGTTGCCTTCTCGGTTGCGCATCCCCTCGGCCTCTGTGTAGCTTACTGAGGCCACCGCCGGGATCTCGCCAGCCAGGCGGGCCATCAGCGCGGAACGCTCGACCCAGAAAATACCGTTGTTCGTGTTGAACCAGAAACGTCCTTGGTGATCTTCGAGGATGCGGTGCAGGCCGTTGTGGTAAAGTCCGTCGCGTGTCGTCAGGCACCCGAGGTCGGCGGTGTGTAGCCCCTCGGTGAAGCCGGGGCTGAGGCGGCACAGCCCCTGGTCTTCGAGGGCGATCCATAGGTAGCCCTCGGCATCTTCGTAGAGGTCACGGATGTTGTTGGAGGGCAGGCCGTC
>DATGCC010000183.1:0-3931 GCA_035312345.1 Rhodothermales bacterium | reverse complement strand
GCGTCAACATCGGCCTGTACGGGCAGGGCTCGCATGACGACATGGCGAATACCTCGCTGCTCGACCTGCTCCGCAAACTGGATCAGGTGGACGGCATCGAACGCTACCGCATCTCCTCTATCGAACCGAACCTGCTGACGAACGAGATCATCGACTTCGTGGCGGCTTCGCGGGCGTTCCAGCCACATTTCCACATCCCGCTCCAGAGCGGCGACGATCACGTCCTCGGCAAGATGCGCCGTCGCTATAAAAGTGATCTGTATGCCGAGCGTGTAGCCCACATCAAGCGCGTCATGCCCGACGCCTGCATCGGCGTGGATGTGATCGTTGGCTTTCCGGCAGAGACCGAAGCGCACTTCGAGAATACCTACCGATTTCTTAACGCCCTGCCCGTCGCCTACCTGCACGCCTTCACCTATTCCGAGCGACCCAATACGGCGGCGGTAGATAAGCTCGACCGCATGGGCACGCCGATCCCCAAACCCGAACGCTCGCGCCGGAACCGGATGCTGCGCGTCCTTTCTCAGAAAAAGCAGCACGCCTTCTACACGGCCCACCTCGGCCAAGTACGCCCGGTGCTGTGGGAAGGCGCGGATAAAGATGGCACGATGTACGGCTACACCGACAATTATATCCGCGTGCAAAAGCCCTACGATCCGCTTGCGGAGGGCACCATTGAAGATGTGCGGCTTGGCCCCATAGCAGAGGACGGAACCGTAGTGGCCGAAGATGTAGCGTTTCTTTCTCTTCTCTAAAAGTTTCCCCCTGCTTTCAGCCCTACCCTCTAGGTTCCAGCTCTGTTCAAAAAGAAGGGCAATGTAATGAAAGCGTGAAAGCGACTGGCTCGCCTCATTTTTGTGGACCTCTCTCCCCAGAGCAGTGTTTGGCCGAGCTATAGCATGGGTGCTCGCGTACCCTGTTGCTGCTCTGAACCAGACCTGAGGCAAGGCCATGATACTACGAAGGCCATGATACTACGAACGTGGTATTTCTTCGCCATTCTTCTGGCCGCACTCCTGATGGGTACGAGCCTCGCCCATTCGCTGGAAATGCCTATGAAAATGCAGGTCGATGGGCCACTCTGGCGGACTTTTCAACACAGTCTCTACCGCTACTTCGCCATCATTGGCGGGCCCATTGAAATTGGCGCTATCCTTTCAGCAGCGGGGCTGGCTTTTTTTGCCCGCAAGCGCGAGCAACCCTACCCCCTGATTCTGATCGGGACTGCCTGCCTAGCGGCCGCCTTCCTGGTATGGCTGGGACTTGTGAGTCCTGTTAATACGCAATTGGCCACCTGGACCTCCGCTGAGGCCATCCCTACCGACTGGATGCGATGGCGTGCCCAGTGGGAATATGCACACCTGGCCCGCTTCATCCTGCATCTCACGGGTCTCAGTATGCTCCTGGTCGCTGGGCTCAACGTATCGACCAGGACACCTACTGCCAATCACCCCCCAAACCGGCTCACTCAACTTGAACATCCATCCTGACACCGAAGAGGTTTCGCCATGCGATACCCATGCATTGCTCTGCTACTCATCCTGTTCATTGGATGCCAGCATACGCAGACTCCGGCAACCGCAGGACTCAGCTTCACAACAGACGGAACCCAATATGCCTCTGGAGCCGTCGTGCAACTTCAACTGGATAACCAGACTGCTGAGACCATGGGCTATAACCTGTGCTTCGCCACCCTGCAACGACAGATCGGCCAAAGTTGGGAGCCTGTAGAAGATCCAGATACCGTATGCACTACCATCCAGCATGGCCTCCCACCAGGAGACACGGCCACCTTTGAGAAAACCCTGATGGGTGACCTGCCCGACGGCACCTACCGTTTCATGACCGAGGCGGAGCACCGGGATGGAAACCGTCGGGAAACGCTGGTCACCAATGCCTTCTCTGTGGAGAGCTAAGGCATCCCAACCAAATGAAAAGCACCTCTCGCGGAGTTGACCTAGCGGAGCGGACGTGTTTCCTCCAGTGGATGAGATCAGGCGAGGAAAGGGGTTTCGGGCAACCCTACCTGCGGTGCCTAGACTGCCTGACTGTGCCTGCTAATGAAGGAAAAGACGGCAGCGTTATACTCCGAGGCATTGTCCTCGTGCATCATATGCGAGGCCCCAGGAATCTCGATCCGCTCCGCATGCGGCAGCAGTTCACCTAGCCGGTCCATCAGACGGTGAAACAACCCGATGCTATGCTCACCAGTGACCAACAACGTGGGCACCTGCACACGCTGCACCTGCTCTCCATCTAGTGGCACGAAACCCGACCCAAGCAGTTCGGCCTTGACGTTCGAGAGGTTGTCTTGCACCTGCTCCTTTCGAGGCTCCGGCAAGCGATCGTAGCCCCCGCTGCCAAAAACGGCATCCCCGAACGCCCGGACACCCGCTTCCATATCGCCCTTTTGAAATGCCTTACTCGCAGGTGCTACCCCCGTCGCGCCGAACTTGATGATGGCAGCGGCGGTTCGTGGGCGGGTAACCAATAACTTCAAAAGCTCCAGCGGCTTTGGCGTATTGCTCACAAACAACGTGATGACCGGCGGCTCGGCCAGTATGAGGGTGCGCACGAGATCCGGCGCTCGCATGGCGAGCAACAAGCAGAGAAACGCGCCATAGGAATGCCCGACGAGGTGAGCAGGCGTGGCGTCGAGCGAGCGGATTACTTTCTGCAAATCATCAACATGCTCAGCCATGGCGTAATCGACACCGTCATGAATAGGCTCATTCGGCCAGTGGTAGCGGCGACTGTAGGTGATCGTGCGGAATTGCTCAGCAAAAACATCTCGCTGGAATCGCCAGGTGCGATGATCACTAGCGGAGCCGTGGACGAACACAACAGGTTCACCGCTGCCGTTTTCGTGATACTCGAAGCGGGTGCCTTCAATGTCTACCTGCGCCATACAAGACCTCAAGCCGTATTCTCGTTGATCAGCGGAGCAGACGTGCGGCGACGCCCTCGTCGGTCATCTGCACTGCTTGAATCGTCCCGTCATCGTTGAAATACATCCGGTCGATGGCCGTCACGCGGTGATTGGGGCCTTGCGTGGGAATGGGACGGCGGTGATAGACGATGTACCATTCGTCGGCACCCGGCACCTGGATGACGGAATGATGCCCGGCACCTGTTGCAATGGCCGGATCCTGCTCCAGAATGGTACCGATGCGCTCGAACGGCCCGAAGGGAGAATCGGCGATGGCATAGGCAACGCGGTAGTCATCACCCGTCCAACTTCCCTCCGACCACATGAAGTAATACTGCCCATTTCGCTTGAACATAAACGGCCCTTCGACATAATCCTCTGGCGTGATTTCACGGGTCAGCGCCCCATCCTCGAAGGGGACCAGCCCTGTGAAATCGTCGTTCAGCCGGGCAATGTTGGCGTGCCGCCAGCCGCCGTAGATGATGAAGTAGTCATCCCCATCCTGAAAAACGAACTGGTCGATGGGCTGCGCGCCGTTGTAGAACGTGTCGATGAGCGGCCGCCCCAGATGGTCTTTGAACGGCCCCTCTGGCTGATCGGCCACAGCCACACCGATGCCGCCGAGCGCGTCGTTGCTCTGGATGTCGTTCGCGGCAAAGAAGAAATAGTATTTGCCATCCTTCTCGATGGCGGCAGGTGCCCACATCGCACTGTCTGCCCACGCGACCGCCGTGGTGTCGAGGATGCGGGCGTGTTTCGTCCACTGCACAAGGTCGGGCGAGGAGAAGGCGTCGAAAAAGACCTGTTCCGCGTATTTGGCCGAGTAGGTCGGGTAGATCCAGTAGCGGTCGCCGAAGACAATGCCTTCGGGGTCTGCATACCATCCTTCCAGCACGGGATTCCCTGCCCGCATCGGCTCGGCTGGCTCGGAGTCCGAGGTACAGGCTGAGAGTAGCACACAAGCGAGCAGAATGGCAAAGTAGGCGAAGAGCAATCCAGGTT
>DATGCC010000182.1:0-2453 GCA_035312345.1 Rhodothermales bacterium | reverse complement strand
TCTCTTTGCCGAAAGAACAAGGGGCAGGCAGCTCTACGAGGCAGCTAAGCCGGGCTAATTAGGCCATAATGGTGTTTTTCTGGCAAAAAACGCACGAAAAGCGGGGGAGGGGGGTGCAAATCTCTACCGCTGACCATCCCGGGACCGGCGAGGGCAGTGAAATTTTTACGCTGTCAGGTTTCGGTATAGGGGGGTAGCGAGCCATGGGCAAGAGAGGACCACGACCAAAACCGACTTCGCTGAAGGTGATCCAGGGGACCTACCGGAAGGATCGCGCATCGGCCAACGAACCCGCTCCGGAGCCGGTGGCGCCGAAGTGCCCGACCTTCCTCAAGGGCGAAGCTCGCCGGGAGTGGAAGCGGATTTCAGCGGAGCTGGTGAAGTTGAAACTGCTCGCAGAAATCGACCGGGCCGCCCTGGCTGCCTACTGCAGCAACTGGGAGACCTTCGTCCTGGCTGATAAGATCATCCGCGAGAAAGGTCTGACCTGCCTGACGCCGAACGGGCACGAACAGCAGCGGCCGGAAATCGCCATCCGAAACAAGGCCTTCCAGCAGATGAGGAATTTCCTCTCCGAGTTCGGCATGACCCCGGCCAGTCGATCGAGGATCAGCGTGCCAGAGGAGAGGCTCGATCTGAACAACCCGTTCGCACAGCTTGAAACCGGTACATGAGAGAATACGCCACGATAGCGAAGCGATATGCCCAGGACGTCAGGGACGGCCTGATCCCGGCATGCGGCTACGTGAAGCAGGCGGCCGAGCGCCACCTGCGCGACCTCTCCCGGATGGGCGTGAAGAAATTCCCCTACACCTTCGACGAGACCAGAGTCATCAAGGTGTGCCGGTTCGTCGAGCTCATGCCGCACACGAAGGGCAAATGGGCACGGCGCAGCGAATGCATCCGCCTCGAGCCCTGGCAGGTCTTCATCCTTTCGTGCGTGTTCGGCTGGGTGCGAAAGTCGAGCGGCTTCAGGCGCTACCGAATTGCCTATATCGAAGTGCCGAGAAAGAACGGGAAGTCCCAGCTGAGCGCGGCAATAGGGCTCTACATGCTGACGGCCGACGGCGACTACGGCGCCGAAGTGTACTCCGGAGCCACGACCGAGAAGCAGGCATGGGAGACCTTCCGGCCGGCGCACGTGATGGCCAGCAGGACGGAGTCTTTCAGGACGGCGTTCGGCGTCGATATCATGGCAAAGAACATATCAGTCCCGGAGAACGGCAGCCGCTTCGAGCCCATCATCGGGAAGCCTGGCGACGGGGCATCGCCCAGCTGCGCGATCGTCGACGAGTACCACGAGCACCAGACAGATGATCTCTACGACACGATGCTCACCGGGATGGGCGCCCGCGAGCAGCCGCTGATGTGGGTGATCACCACTGCCGGCGGCGACGTGGCCGGGCCCTGCTACGCACTGCGCAGCGATGTGGTGAACATGCTCGCCAGCAGCGTCCCGAACGAGGAGCTCTTCGGCATCATCTACACGATAGACGAGGAGGACGAGTGGACGGATGAAGCCTCACTGCGCAAAGCCAATCCGAATTACGACGTTTCCGTGAGCGCGGATTTCCTAAAGGCGCAGGTTCGTGGCGCCATGGCGTCATCGAGAAAGCAGACCGTCTGCAAGACGAAGCATCTCAACGTGTGGGTCACCGCGCGCAATCCCTGGATGAACATGGAATCATGGAATAAATGCGCAGATCCTACGCTCAGCGACAAAGACTTCGAAGGTGAACCCTGCTGGATGGGGCTCGACCTGGCCTCGAAAATAGATATCACTTCATCGATCCGGCTCTACAAAAAGATGATGAAGGAAGGAGAGAGCCTTACCGAGCACTTCTACTTGTTCGGCCGCCACTACGTCCCCGAAGCGCAGGTCGAAAACCCGGACCGGCGCCATTACCAGGGATGGGTGAACGATGGACACCTGATCGCCACGGAGGGCGACGTGATCGACTACGATCACATCAAGGAAGATATAATGGAAGATGCCCGCCGCTATCGCATCGTCAACCTGGGCTATGACCCCTGGGGCGCCACGCAGCTGGCGGTAGGCCTGCAGCAGAAGGGCATACCCGTGGTCGAGGTCATGCAGACCGTGACCCAGTTATCTGAGCCCATGAAGTGGATCGAAGCGCTCGTGCTCGCGGGCCGTCTTCACCACGACGGCAACCCATGCATGAACTGGATGGTGGCCAACGTGACGGCGAGAGTTGATGCAAAGGACAACGTGTTTCCACGCAAGGAGCGCGTGGACAACAAGATTGACGGCCTGGTCGCAGCCCTGAACGCGATGCGCGTGGCCATGATCGAGCCCGAAAAAACCGACAGTGTCTATAAAGAGCGGGGTATACGGACGGTATGATAAACCTATTCGGATACGATATCGGCTTCTCCCTCGCTGATGGATTCACGGCCAGGCGCATAGAGACGCCTGCGGACCTCATTCG
>DATGCC010000181.1:0-2926 GCA_035312345.1 Rhodothermales bacterium | reverse complement strand
ATCGAACGGGTCCAGCACCATCGCCTGCCGAAACTCGGCGATAGCTTCGTCCCAGGCGTCGTGGCGGGCGAAGTTCTTGCCGCGCTGCCGGTGGGCCTCGGCCATGGCATCGGCGCGGGCCAGGTCGCGCTCCGATAGGCCCAGGTCACGGGCGGCACCTTGCAGATCCGATTCGTCGAGTAGCGCGTCGCGGGTGTCCTGCACGTTCAGCAGGCGGGCGATGTAGTCCTCAAGAATCTGGTCGTCGTCGAAAGCCATGGGTCAAAGGGCAATGAAAATCAGCAGCATCGCCACCAGCACCGCCAGCGTGAGCAACACCCCGAAGACGAGCGCTTTGGAAGCTCGCTGGTCGGCGGCAGAAGGAGCCCCAGAGCGTACGGGGTTGCGCTTTAACTCTTGCAGGATTTCGTAGGAAGCGGTGTGCTGGGCGTCGAGTTCGAGCGTGCGGTGGGCGTATTGTTCGGCGGCCAGTTTGTCGCCCTCGGATCCCGTAGCCCGCCAGCGGCCCAGGTGTGCCTTGGCGTAGTCGTGAAAGAGGTCGGCGTTGAACGGGTCGAGCGTGGTGGCCTGCTGGAAGGCATCAATCGCTTCGTCCCACAGCCCCCGCTCCATAAAGCTGCGGCCCCGCTGCACGTGTCCGGCCACGATGTCTTGAATACGCGCCAGATCGGTGTCAGAAAGACCAAGGTCTCGCGCTGCCGAGGTCAGGTCTTCCTCTTCGAGCCACGTCTTCGGCTGCTCATCCTGCATGGTCATCAGGCGGGCGAGGTAGCCCTGGAGGATGGCTTCGTCATCAAAGGACGTACTTTCGGGCGTCGCTTCTTCGGGACGACGGGGGCGGTTGCGTTCCTGGCTCATGGACTCACACGGACGATTGAAAAAAGGGAACTACGTCCGTAAGGTACAAGGAAATCGGCAGTATTGGAACCGGGATGGATCAATACCCTGCATTGATTACATCGCCGGAAAGATGCCTTCCAGAAACAGGAACAGCGCGAAGATCCAACCGGTCGCAGCGGTGAGCGCGACGAGGAACGGCTGCTTTATCTTGAAGAGCGCCATGATGCCCAGGTAGGAGGGCAAAAATACCGTCGCCAGCCGGGAGAGAAACGAACGGTTTTCCTGCTTGCCCCGTGCGGTAAGCCCTTCCTGGTATGTCGTGGCTTGACCTGCGTCCATCAGCGCTTTCACTTCAGTGGCAATCACACCATGCGCGCCGAAGACGAGCGCGGCGATCCAGAGGTAGGACACGCGCACCAGTTCTGTTTCGGAGAAGTCGTCGAAATGAAAGGCGTAGAGATAGACTGCGCCGAAGACGCCGGCGAGGAAGAAGAATTCGTAGATGTGCTTTTCGCGTTCCATAAGCTGGTGAGGATGTCTTATACACTACTACGCGCCATTTTCACCATCCAGAGAACAGGCCGCTAATGCGATCCGTGGCTTTGTTGAAAAGGCCCAGCCACTCTGCCAGGCCGATGCCACCGTAGTAGATCAGGCCGAGGGCCAGTGACGTCTGGGGAGCCTCGACCATCGACCCGCTACCCTGAGCCAGCAGCGCGTCCACGATGGCATCATCGATGCCCAGGCGGGGCCACGGGATGAGGTTGACGGCAATGAACAGGAAGAAGTAAAAACCAAACGTCAGGCCCCATGTCACGATGACGTGGGTGCGGGTGCGGCGGTCTTCGCGGGGATGCTTCCAGAGGGTTTGCACCCGGTTGAAAGTGAGACCCACAATCGCCACGACGGGCCACCACGCTTTGATGACGAAGGAGAAGCCAACGGCAAAGATAAGATAGAACAGGCTGATGGTGACGAGGCAGCCGGTGCCTTTTTTATCGCCAAACCCGCCCAGCAACACCGCCGCGAGCACCGAGGCCGAGTGCAGGATGATGAACTCGAAGAGGATGAGGAAGAGCAGATACTGAACGGTGTCGTCGCCAAACAGACGCGGCGAAATCCAGGTGACCAAATAGACCGTTGCGAGCAACAGATCCGGTCCCGCTGTCAGCACACGGCTACGCAGCGGGTTCGTCGGTGACTCCTGGTGTGTCCGTTCCATCAGAGCGGTGGGGCGGGGGAGATTTCAGCCAGGTATGGCTGTACAATTCCGAGATGCCAGTCGCCAGAAAATATAGAAAACCGAAGGCAATGACGCGGTGTGGCTGCTCTACCCAGAGGCCGCTGCCGGGCAGGTTTTGCGCCACTACTTCGGCCCGCGTAATGCCAAACCGGGCGAGGGGCAGGAAAACGGTGATGGTGGCGAACACGATGTAGCACAGCGCCGAGACGGCCCATCCACGCTGAATATAAGTCCGCTCTTGCTTATCCGGTACGCTGCCCAGCAGCACAATCATCATCCGGTTGAGCGTCATCAGCAAGATCGTCCACAGGGGCCACCATGCATGAAAGCCAAGCGAGAAGCCAAGGGCAAAGATCCCATAAAATGCGCCAAAGCCAAATAAAGACTTAATTTTCGTCCTCGGCGACAGCGGATCGTTAAGCATCACCGAGCCCATAAAGCCTGAGGAGTGGACGATGATGAACTCCAGCAACATCACCAGCATCAGGTAGGCTACCATCCGGTCGCCAAAGGTGCGCGGCGCAATCCAGGTGATCAGAAAGACCGCCGCGATGGCGAGGTCGGGCAGGGCCGTGAGGATACGGGTAGGCAGTGGGTTTTGCACCGGCGAAGCGGCTTCTTCCTCTGTTGTCGTAAGCGCCTCGTCCACTCCAACTGTAAGTGCAGCCGAAGCCGTCGGTTTTTCTGCCATGGCTTGAATCGTCCTTCAGTTAGGTAAGCTTCGTATCGGTCAGGCGAAGGCGCAAACTAAATCTACAAAGAAGGCGTGCTCACGGCTTAAAATGCTGCACGAGCAGGCGATGGTATAATGCTGGGTCGACATCGGCGAAGGCGTGGCGGGTG
>DATGCC010000180.1:0-4923 GCA_035312345.1 Rhodothermales bacterium | reverse complement strand
GAAATCGGTCTTGCGTAAGCGTTCCTGCGCACTGGCCCCGGATGTGCTCTTCCCCTCTCCTTCCACTTCGCTCTTCGCATCGGCACCAATGGTGAGCAAAGGAATGGTTTTCTGCTCGGCGACAAAAGGGGTGCCCGGTGCCTGGCGTTTCGACTGGCGCTGGCGCTGAGGTGTCTGTTGCCAGTACGCCGCGAAGAGTGCATCGAACAGATCACGCTCGTCTTTGGACGTGCACAGCAACGCCCGCAGAGACAACCGGAGCGTTTTTTTCTGCGCAATCATACCCAGCCGGGCCGTCCGCAATGCATCTATTGTCTCTTGCACACCAACGGGCAAACCTTGCGCCCGTGCAAAGCGACAGAAGCCTACCACCTTGCCGGTGATGCTAGTAAGCTCACTATGATCGCGGTCATTGGTCATTGGCTTCGCCGTCATTAGCTCGCGCTGCTCGCGTCATTGGTCATTGGAGCGTCCAGTTTTTTTAATGCCCAATGACATGCCGAAGGCACCAATGGCAGCGAAGCGAATGACACGTCTATTGCGTCTCTGCCAGCAGCACCTCAATCCCCTCCTCCTTGAGCATCGCAATATCTTCCGTGGATTTCAACACGCAACCGATGGTGCGTTCGACGGTAGCTGCATCAAGGGCCTGTTTATCTAAAGCCAGCAGGGCCAGTGCCCAGTCGAGCGTTTCGGCAACACCGGGGGCTTTGGCAAGCTCCAACTGCCTCAGCGATTGGATGAAACGCACGATCTGCGTTGCCAGTGCCGCTTCGACATCTGGCAGCCGCGTCTGTACGATCTGCAACTCTTTCTCGGCGTCGGGATAGTCGAGCCAGTAGTAAAGGCAACGGCGTTTGAGCGCGTCGCTCAGTTCGCGGGTGCGGTTCGAGGTGAGCACGACGTAAGGCGGGTGGACTGCCTGGATCGTGCCCAGTTCGGGAATGGTGATCTGGAACGCCGAGAGCAACTCAAGCAGAAACGCCTCAAACTCTTCGTCGGCGCGGTCGACCTCATCAATCAACAAGACGGGTGCCTGCGCCTTCGCCTGCACAGCCTTTAACAACGGACGCGCCAGCAGGAAGTCTTCGCCGAAGATGTGTGCCTCTTTCTCGTCCGCCGAAAGATCCTCACCCTCCTGAATCTTGATGGCAAGGAGTTGCTTCTGGTAGTTCCACTCGTAGACGGCGGAATGGACATCCAGCCCTTCATAGCATTGCAGCCGGATCAACTCCGTGCCGAGGAACGACGCCAGCACCGGAGCCACCTCCGTCTTGCCCACTCCGGCAGGCCCCTCGATCAGTAGCGGACGTCCCAGCTTGAGCAACAGATAGAGCACCGTCGCCAGTTCGTCATCCGTCACGTAGCCCCGCTGCCCGAAGCCATCGACAATAGTTTCTATTTTTTTTATCTGGGTACGCATGGCTACAACGGCGAAGGCTCGGGCGTTGGTGGGGATGTCATTTTGTTCGCTTCGCTCACGTCATTGGTCATTGGAGACAGCACGCAACCAATGACCAATGACGTGCCGAAGGCACTAATGACGCGAGCCTTGGCAAGCTAATGACCATTTACGCCGCCACGCCCTTCTCGTTGAGAATGGCCCAGACCTTCGGCGGGGTAATGGGGATTTCGATGTGCTCCACACCCAGGTGCGAGAGGGCATCGACGACGGCGTTGACGATGGCCGGCGGGGCACCGACGGTGGCCGACTCGCCTACGCCTTTGGCTCCCAGCGGATGGTGCGGCGAGGGCGTCACGGTCTTGCCCGTTTCCCAGTGTGGCGTCTCGACAGCGGTGGGCACGAGGTAGTCCATCAACGAGCCGGTGAGGATGTTGCCGTCGTCATCGTAGATCAACTCCTCGTACATCGCGGGGGCGAGGCCCATGGTCAGGCCCCCATGGATCTGGCCCTCGACGATCATCGGGTTGATGATGTTGCCACAGTCATCGACCGCCACGAAGCGCCGGATGTGAACCTCGCCCGTGCCCTTGTCGATGTCCACCACACAGATGTAGGAGCCGAAGGGGAAGGTCAGGTTGGGCGGATCGTAGTAGTGGACGGCTTCCAGTCCGGCTTCCATGCCCTGCGGATGGTTGGTGTAGGCCGCGAAGGCAATGTCCTGGATGGTCGCTTTCTTCTCCGGAGCCCCCTTGACGGAGAACGTGCCCGGCTCCCATTCGAGATCCTCTTCGCTTACTTCTAGCAGATGGGCGGCGATCTTGCGGGCTTTGTCCTTGACCTTGCGGCAGGCTTTGGCGGCGGCGGCTCCAGCGGTGGGCGTGCTGCGGCTGGCATAGGTGCCCAGACCATACGGGGCCGTGTCCGTGTCGCCCTCCTCCACCTGCACGTGCAAAGCGGGAATACCTAACTCTTCGGCGACGATCTGGGCGTAGGTCGTCTCGTGCCCCTGTCCCTGCGACTTTGTCCCAAACCGTGCAATGGCTTTGCCCGTCGGATGGATACGCAGCTCGCAACTGTCAAACATCTTGAGGCCGAGGATATCGAAGTGCTTCGAGGGTCCGGCCCCCACGATCTCGGTGAAGCTACAAATGCCGATGCCCATGAGTTCGCCGCGCGCGCGCTTCTCGGCCTGCTCGCGACGCAGGTCTTCGTAGCCGACCATGTCCATCGCTTTGCGGAGCGCTGCCGGGTAATCGCCGCTGTCATACTCCCAGCCCATCGGCGAATGGTAGGGAAACTGATCCGGCTGGATAAAATTCTTCATCCGCAACTCAGCCGGGTCCATCGACAGCTTCTGCGCGAGCACATCTACCACCCGTTCGATGGCGTGGACGGCTTCGGTCACGCGGAACGAACAACGGTAGGCAACACCGCCCGGCGGCTTATTGGTATACGCCGCGTCCATCTCCGTAAAAGCGGCGTCGAAATCGTATGAGCCGGTGCAAATGGAAAACAATCCAGCGGGAAACTTGGACGGGTTGGCAGCGGCGTCGGTATAACCGTGATCCGCCACCGTCTTAATACGCAAGCCTTTGATTTTGCCATCGTTGTCCGCTGCCAGTTCAGCGTGCATATGGTAATCGCGAGCGAACGAATCGGCCTGGATATTTTCCATCCGGTCCTCGATCCACTTGACGGGTTTACCAATCACCACGGACGCCGCCACGGCGATGACATATCCCGGATACACCGGCACCTTGCCCCCAAACCCGCCGCCAATATCTGGCGAGATGACACGGATCTTCTCCTCAGACAACCCGACATGACCTGCTACCAGCGCAAAAACCGTACGGACAGCGTGCGGAGCCTGCGTCGTCATGTACACCGTCAGCTTGCCCTCGACGGGGTCGAAATCCGCCACGCAGCCGCAGGTTTCGATGGATACTACGTGGATGCGGGGGATGTAGATATCCTTCGCCACGACCACATCGGCCTCGGCGAAAGCCTGATCGGTGGCATCGCGGTCGCCTGCTTCCCAGTGGAAGACATGGTTGTCTTCCTTACCCTCTTTGTCGGTCCGCAGCACCGGGGCGTCCGGTTCGAGCGCCTTAAACGGATCCATGACGACGGGTAGTGGCTCGTACTCCACCTCCACCAGTTCGACCCCATCGGCTGCCGCATAGCGGTCAGTGGCGATGACAGCAGCGACTTCTTGTGACTGATACATCACCTTCTCGACGGGCAGCACCATCTGCGTGTCCGACATCAGCGTTGGCATCCAGTGCAAGTTGTACTGCTCCAGCGTCTCGCCCGTGATGACGGCCAGCACACCCGGCACCTCCATCGCCGCGTCGGTGTTGATGCTCTTGATCTTGGCATGGGCGTAAGGGCTGCGCACGATGTCCATGTAGAGCATACCGGGCAGCTTGATGTCGTCCACATAGTTGCCCTTGCCGTGGAGGAAACGGGCGTCTTCCTTGCGCTTCATGCTGTGGCCCATGCCACATACTTCTTTAGATGTTCTCGGCTGCATGAGGTGCCTCGTTCAGGTTAGCAATAGGGTTATTCGGGTGGAAAGGAGAAGAAGAATGAAGAACAAGGATTGTTGAATGTAGGAGGTCTTTTCCTTCACTTCATCATTCTAAATTCCTTGTTCATCATTCGATATTCGCTTTTCAAGCTCGCTCTTTCCTCAGTGGCTTCGAAAGCGAAAAGCACTAACCCACTTCAGCGGTCGCTTCTTCCCGCATCTTCTCTGCTGCGTACTGGATGGCTTTGACGATGTTGACATAGCCCGTGCAGCGGCACAGGTTACCCGCGATACCCCACCGGATCTCTTCCTCGGTCGGGTTCGGGTTCTTTTCGAGCAATTCGGCGGCGCGCATAATCATGCCGGGCGTGCAGAAGCCGCACTGCAAGCCATGCTCTTCGTGGAAACCTTCCTGCAACGGATGCATCGTGCCGTTCTGCGCCATGCCTTCAATCGTGCGTATTTCCCGCCCAGCGGCCTGCACGGCAAAGACGGTGCAGGACTTGATCGACTTGCCATCCATTTGCACCGTGCAGGCGCCGCAGTTACTGGTGTCGCAGCCGATGTGGGTGCCGGTAAGATCCAGTCCGTCGCGGATGAGATGAACCAGCAGCATACGCGGCTCTACCTCCGCTGTGTGCTCCGTGCCGTTGACTGTAACCGTTATGCTCTGTTTCGACATAATTTGCTTGCCTCACCGTTTATTTTGGAAAATGGAAAAAGGTGCGTGAAACCCATTAAATTCCACTTTCTAGTTCCCACGCGCCCTTTCGGCAGCTTTTCGCAGGGCGCGCTTCGTCAGCTCCTTTACCATCGCCCGTTTGTACTCGGCGGAGCCACGCAGGTCGGAGCCGGGATCCGAGTCTTCGGCAGCCAGCCGCGCCGCTTCGCTGATCGCGTCGTCGTTAAGCGTCGTGCCGCGCAGACGGTCTTCAGAGCGCATTGCCTTAAGCGGGATGTAGCTGACGTTGGTGAGCCCAATGCCGAC
>DATGCC010000179.1:0-2897 GCA_035312345.1 Rhodothermales bacterium | reverse complement strand
TCGGGCATCTGCACATCCATGAGCACGAGGTCGTAGGGCTGGCGGTGCAAGGCGTCGAGTCCTTCCAGGCCATTGGCAGCGACGTCGGGCCGGTATCTGCTGCAGGCGGGTTACGTCGCCGATGATTTTGTCAGGCACTTGGTCGTCGAGCATATAGGCTAGTTCAAGGTCCTTTGAGGCCGCCCGATGGGCCACCAGGTCGAGCGCGTCCTCCACGCACTGGTCCACCTCGAACGGCTGCTCCTCCAGGTCCATATGCCCGGCCTCGATCTTGGAGAAGTCGAGAATGTCGTTGATGATGGTGAGCAGTTGCTCGCCGCTGGTACGAATGACCTCCACAAATTCAAGCTGCTCGTCCGTGAGGTTGGCCTCCAGCAGCAGGCTGGTCATGCCGATGACGCCATTCATGGGCGTACGAATCTCATGGCTCATGTTTGCCAGGAACTCACTCATTGCGGATGTGGTGGCCTCGGTGGTTTCCTCTGCCGCAATGAGCTCGTGCTCGGCGGTTTTGCGCTCGGTAATGTCTTGCCCCTTACCGACGATGCCGATGATTTCGCCAGCTACGTTGCGCATGGGCAACTTCGTCGTCAGCACCCATCGTTGTTCTCCCGTTATCTGATAGAGCGCTGACTCTTCCTGGTTGAGGAGGGGGGTGCCTGTGCGGATGATGGCCTGTTCATCCGCGATATACTGCCTGCCTTTTTCTTCCGGGTAGAAATCAGCGTCTGTTTTTCCGAGAAGATCATCCGGCGAAGTGGCCCCCATTACCTCTGCCGTAAAACGATTGGAAATCAGGAAGCGGCTCTCTCGGTCTTTGACGTAAATGTATTCCGGCAGATGGTCAATGAGCATACGGAGCAGGGTGCGCTGCTCGGCCAGTTGCATTTCGGCCCGTTTCCGCTCGGTGATGTCCTGTCCTATACCGACGATTCTGATGCCCTCACCGTCCTCATTGTACACAGGAACTTTTGATGTCAAGAACCAGCGTTTTTCTCCAGTCGTCTGGTTGACGACCGTTTCCTCACTGTGCAGCAACGGCATGCCAGAGTGGCGAATGGCCTGCTTGTCGTCGAAATACTGCTGGGCCTCCTCGGCCGGGAAAAAGTCAAAGTCCGTTTTGCCAATCATTGCATCGGGCGTTTCGGTCCCTACAATGTGGGCAACAAACGCATTGGCTAGCAGAAAGCGGCTATCGGCATCCTTGATGTAGACACTTTTAGGCAGGTGGTCAATGAGCGTACGAAGGAGCATACGCTGCTCGGCCAGTTCGGCTTCGAGGGCTTTTCGCCTACTCGAAAAGCGCTTCCACACAACGACGGTAGCAGCGCTGAGCGTGAGAAAAAAAGGATGATAAAACTTTCAGGCACGAACATATAGAGTCAGTAAGACCAATAGGTTTTTCTATAGTATCGGCTCCGCATGTCAAATCGCAAATGATTTTTTCTGCTGTTAATCGGCCCGGGTGGCGAGCCGGCAAATCAGAGGGTCTTTTTGTCTCAGCCGTGTGAGGTTTATTGGCCTAAATGCTTTGCCATGTGTCTGGCCGTGTCCTCGAAGGGGCGGAAGGTGCAGCCCAGGTCGGTGATGGCTTTTCGGTTGTCGTAGGTATAGAACCGAGCCGTCTGCCGGGCCATCTCGCGGGTCATCAGCGGCGTAGTGCGGGTGAGGAAGGCAGCCGTCTCGGCCAGGGTGGCGAAGGCAAGGGCCGCGCCGGGAGGCAACGTGAAGCGGGGCGGCGGTACGTCGAAGGCGCGCGCCAATGTGGCGAAGATGGTGCGCCAGAGCAGGTTTTCGCTGCCCAGGAAATAGCGCTCGCCTGTGCGGCCCCGCTCCATCGACAGCAGGTGCCCGGCGGCGACATCCCGCACATCGACCACATTGGTTCCGCCAATCGGTGTTGCGGGCATCTTGCGGTCGCATATCTTCTCCGCGATCCGCCGTGTGTTCTCGCCCGGACGGCCTACACCAAAGATGAGCGATGGGTTGACCATCACGGCATCTAGCCCCTCGGCGATGCCCCGGTGGATCTCCAACTCGGCTTCGTGCTTCGAGCGGGCATAGGCCGTATTCGCCCGTGAGGCGTGCCATTCGGCAGATTCATTCAGCACAATGTCGGTGCGCTCCGGGCGGCCTAGGGCGGCGATGCTGGAGGTGTGGACGAGCCGCGTCACGCCTGCCTCCAACGCTGCATTGACGACGTTTGCCGTGCCCTGCACATTGATCTGGAACAACCTGTCGCGGCGTTCGTCCAGGCCAAGGGACGCGGCCGTATGGTAGACATGCGTGATGCCTTCCATCGCCGGGGCGAGCGTTTCCGGTTTGGTCACATCGCCCACAGCCTGCTCTACATGGTGCGCGGCACTGCCTAGCAGGTCGAGTGACGACGTGCTACGGCGCAGGATGCGAACCGCTTTGCCCTGGGCCAACAACTGGCGCGTGATCTCGGAGCCGACGAAGCCGGTACCGCCCGTAACGAGGATTTTCATAGGCTAAAACGTAATGCGTAAGAGGGATTTGCTAAAGTTGATATCAGCGCATCTACGTTTTACGTTTCACGCCTTACGAGTCAATTTCTAAAAGCAGGGCGTTCTTGCTGACGGCGTCGCCAGGGTTTACGTGAATGGCAGCGATGGTGCCGGGAGCCTGGGCGCGGAGTTCGTTCTCCATTTTCATCGCCTCCAACACCACAAGGCCATCACCTGCTTCCACTTGCTGGCCCGGTTCCACCAGCACACGGAGTACGAGGCCCGGCATCGGAGCATGCGCCTCGCGCTGGGCAGCGGCTCCAGCGTCGTCGAGTCCGAAGCGTTCGAGCAACAGGGCCCGCTGATCTTTGATCTGCACCTCGATCTGCCGCCCCCGGAGCGTCACCCGCACGCGATCCTGGGCGAGGG